>NZ_JAUBTK010000055.1:36217-52456 GCF_036702455.1 Microcoleus sp. D2_18a_D3 | reverse complement strand
AAGCTTATAGTATCAAGGGACTCGCGAGTTCATTCATCTTTCTAAATCCTGTTTTCTTACTTTTTCAGCAAGCCCTAGTTATTTTTGAAAGAGGTCTAATGACTACTGACTAATGACTAATGACTACTGACTACTGACTAATGACTAATGACTACTGACTACTGACTACTGACTACTGACTAATGACTACTGACCATTTCATTTAATTTCTTCAATTCGAGCATTCAAACCGTTAGCGCTGAGCATTTGTACCAATTCCTCAGCTTTTTCGCGTTCCCGAAAAGCACCGGCTTGCATCACTGGTCGCCCGCTGGCAAAACTGCGAAAAGCACCGGGAACGAGGGATTGCATTTTTTGTCGATCGCCCCAACTGTTGGCATCCACCACAACTCGATAGCGCAAACCCAAAGCAGACGGTAGATCGAATGACGGCGAATTATCCCCGGCATCGGGCAAAGAATTCCCCCCCAAAGGTGCAGGTACATAACCGCCCCTTCCGATAGGAATGTTGCGACCAGGAACCGGTAATCTACCCTCGGAAGCAACCGAACTCGAACTATCAAAATTGGGAGGAATAATTGGTTGCTGTACCGAAATTTCCGAAACCGATCGATAATTCGGATCGGGCACAGGAATTGCGATCGCCCCTGGGACTACCGATGAAGCAGCGGCATTCCTCCCAGAAAGCTCTTGCCGCAACTGAGCGCTTGAGGGTGCCGATAGATTTTGCACCGGCCGCCTGGAAACGGGCGCAGGTGGCGAAATTGGCGCTCTTTCAACTCTGGGACTTAGCCGACCGGGAGTGTAAGCAGGGAGAGAAGTGTCGGGGCCGCCGATGCTGGGAGGTCGATCGGTCGTTAGCTGCAAAGCACTTCCCCCCATTGGTGGAGGGGTAAAAGTTCCCGCCACGTCAACCGAGCCCGTCGTCCGGCTGCTCGACAATTGATTCCCGTAAGCTGGGATTACTTGACCTTTTGCCGCATTGTTCACATCATACTGACCGTTGTTGCGAATGACATTGCCCCCCGGTTCGGCCGCAGTTCCCAAATCCGGCAGAGCTCTCGATATCGCCACAATTCCGTCGCGGCGGTTACTCTCGATATAATTGTTACGCAGCACCGGCCTAGCATTAGCTTGCACCACTACGCCGTCCTTATTGCGAGTAATTTTGTTACCGATGAGCAGAGGCGAAGCGTTCTGCGCTACATTCACCCCAAATCCCGTGTTTTCAAACACATTATCTCGAACTTCCGGCTGGGAAGTGCCAAAAATAGTAATGCCGTTAGCTCCATTGTTCGAGAAAACATTCCCGCCAATCGTCGGCCTGGAAGTACCCACTACCGAAATGCCGTCGTGAGTGCTGCCAGAAAAAGTATTGTTGACAACCGTTGGAGAACTCGATTCGATCCACAAAGCGTAACCGCGATAGTTGGTATTCGTCACCGTCACCCCGCTGAGTCCCGCCCCATCTGCGCCTAAAATCGCAATATTTTGACCCGCCGAAGTCGGACTGATAAAGTATCCTCCGCCTTTGATGACAATATTCTGACCGCGAGTGTTGGGATTTCCCTGAACTGTCACGCTGGGCCTGAGCATTAACGGAAATTTTTCGCCGGTTTGCTCGCTGTAAGTACCGGGCGCTAGCAAAATCGCTGTCTTGGGCGGGGCCACGCTTAAGGCGTAGGTAAGGGTTTTAAACGGAGCTCGATCGCTGCCGTTGCCCCCCGTGTCGCTGCCCCCTGTCGAGCTGACGTACAGTATGTTAATCTCGCTCTCCAGGGTCTGAGAAAGTAGCTGCACTCCGGGTATCCCGGCAGCGATAACTGACGGTTGAGGGTTGCAAAAGGCGGTCATCGCAAAAACGAGCAGAAGGCAAGAACTCAAACAAGATTTTTGCGATCGCTTTTCTTTGCACTCGCTATATTGAGAATTTAGGAGCATAAATAAACCCCACTGATTTGCGATCCGAGTTCCGCTTCCCGAATTCGGTGTCGGGTTTTCGCGATCGAACTTAGATTTCACCCGCCTGCTGGGGTTTTCTTCTGTTAATCTTTTGTGTTGTTCTGCTAACCTCACGGCTCTCCTCCGAAGTGTGGTATGCAGTTTAACGATTCCACTCTCATCAAGTTTGATCTATTATGCTTTGTTTTCATCAAATTCAATAAAACTTAAAAAATTATTGTCGAATTTACATTGGTTTATGCCAAAATTAAGCCGCCTGCTTTGCCACAATCTTGACAGCGTGGGACAAGGTAGCGGTTTGACTGGTAGGATTAATTATAATTAGGGTGGTTGTGAATGACCGACAAACAAAACAGAACTTTACCGGCACAGCCAGCCCTCTGCCGGATTTTAGATGCAAATTTAGATCGATCGCGCGAAGGGTTGAGAATTATTGAAGAATGGTGCAGGTTTGGTCTCAACAGCGCGGATTTAGCAGGCGAGTGCAAGCAACTGCGTCAAGAATTGGCTGGTTGGCACGTTGCAGAACTTCGCAGCGCTAGGGATACGCCGGCTGATCCGGGTACGGAGTTGACTCACCCGCAGGAAGAGCAGCGTTCGAGCATTCAGCAGCTACTGGAGGCGAATTTCTGTAGGGTGGAAGAAGCTCTGCGGGTACTCGAAGAGTATGGCAAAATTTACGATCCGAATATGGGGGCTGCTTTTAAGCAGATGCGCTATCGGGTTTATACTCTCGAAAGCAATTTGCTGGCTTACCGGCGCTACCAGCAGTTACTTCGATCGCAGTTATACCTTGTAACTTCGCCGAGAGACAACTTGATGGGAGTCGTGGAAGCTGCTTTGCAAGGCGGACTGACTTTGGTGCAGTACCGCGACAAAAGCTCAGACGACGGCGCAAAGCTGGCTAACGCGCGCCAGCTTTGCGAACTTTGTCACCGCTACGATGCTTTGCTAATTGTGAACGATCGCGTGGATTTGGCGATTGCAGCGGATGCCGACGGCGTACACTTAGGGCAGGGAGATTGGCCTGTGGCGGAAGCGCGCAAGTTGCTCGGCCCCGGACGCATCATCGGTCGTTCTACTACGAATGGCGAGGAAATGCAGCGAGCTATTGAAGAGGGAGCCGACTACATTGGAGTTGGGCCGGTTTACCACACTCCTACTAAACCTGATAAACACGCGGCGGGTTTGGACTATGTGCGGTATGCTGCTGATAAGTCGCCGATTCCGTGGTTTGCGATCGGCGGAATTGATATCAACAACCTCGATGAAATATTGAATGCCGGAGCTCAAAGGGTTGCCATAGTACGCGCGATTATGGAAGCAGAACAGCCTACTTTAGTCACGCAGTTTTTCATCTCGCAGTTGATTCGGATGCAGAATCTAAAAGCTCAAAAAGCTTTGCACGGAAAAAGCTAGGTTGATTGGAGATTTGTAGGGCGGGTTTAGCACAGGAAATCTGTGCATAAAATATAATTTTGTTACCAAACCCGCCCTGAAAACTGATATTTTACTTATGATAAATCAAATTGCGCTGCAAGTTAACGGAGAAACCCGCAATTGTGCGATCGACACACCGTTACCAAAATTACTAGAACAATTGGGATTAAACCCCCGTTTGGTGGCTGTGGAGTACAACGGGGAAATTCTGCACAAACAATTTTGGGAAACTACACAGATGCAAGAGGGTGACATCTTAGAAGTTGTCACAATTGTCGGAGGAGGCTAGCCACAAATTGGTGACAAATTAAGCCTTAAATTGTCACCAATTGGCAGAACCTAGGAATGTCGCTTTCAGTCAAGTCTAGATCCCCCTAAATCCCCCTTAATAAGGGGGACTTTGAGAAGAATCTTGTCCCCCTAAATCCCGGTTAATTAACAGGGACTTTGAGAAAAATCTTGCCCTAAATCCCGTTAATTAACAGGGACTTTGAGAAAAATCTTGTCCCCCCCTTATTAAGGGGGGCTAGGGGGGATCTAGACTTTGAGACAAACAAAAGAAACTTAAGCAACGCCGCAAAATCTCACAATTAAACAGCGACAGCTTCAGCCGCAGCTTCAGCCACAGGTGCTGCTACAACAGGATAAATGCTGACTTTCTTGCGAGTTTTGCCTTTTCTTTCAAAAGTCACCACACCGTCAATCATGGCAAACAGAGTATCATCTCTGCCGATACCAACATTATTACCAGGGTGAACTTTAGTGCCGCGTTGACGGATCAAAATGTTGCCAGCTTTGACAACTTGACCGCCGTACTTTTTGACACCCAGACGCTGAGAATTAGAGTCGCGTCCGTTACGTGTACTGCCTGTACCTTTCTTGTGGGCCATAATATCCTCAACTGTATTTACTATGTTTTATTCTGAATCAGTTTCGGCGGTTTGGGGGGTTTCCACAACTGCTTGAGTTAAGTCTCTGGCGGCCAAGACTGTACCGTTGACGCTAATCGAGTCAATCATAAAGCGAGTTGTTTCTTGACGGTGCCCTTTTTTCTTCCGAGTTTTCTTTTTCGGCTTCATCTTGTAGACGAGGACTTTGCGGCCCCGGAAATGCCGTAGAACCGTTCCTTCTACTGTGGCATTTTCTAGTAGAGGCTGGCCGATATGAACCTCGCCTTCGTGCTGGATCAGAAATACTTTGTCTATGGTGACTTTGGATTCAGCTTCAACGTGAAGCAGTTCGATGTCGTAGAAGCGGCCTGGTTCTACCCGAAATTGTTTGCCGCCGGTTTCAATGATTGCGTAAGTCATGGGATGGTTGTTGAGATTGCCGTACAGGTAGCTGATGAGTCTTTGGTCATTGGTCGTTGTGGACTTTTGACTGCTGACTGCTCTCCAGCTTTTGGAATGTCTTAACCTGATCCGAGCCGGATTTAGACAGACAATCTACTATTATTGCGGATTGTTGTAGTTTTGTCAAGTTTTATCGCGCCTGAAAATTCTAATTAGGGATAAAAATAGAAGATGCTGTCACTTTTTTATCCCATTTCTCCAAAAGGTCGATCGAACTGGGTTCAAGCCGTCGCAGAACATTTGCTCGATCGTAACAATTCCAAAGCTTGCTGTTTCACCCTACCCTCCATCACCTCTTTTTGCAAATTAATAAAAGCCTCAAAATCTTCTAAACCGTACTTAGTCATCTGCAACTGCTGTCGCAACTGTTCTTCGGCCTCAACCGTTAAGTAACCTGTTGCCAATGCTTTTCGGACAATTTTACTGATTAAAGTCATAGTAGATTTACCCTGAATACACCTACGTTAAAACACTGAAGTTTTGTCACCTGACTAACTCAGCTTTTAGTTTGTTTCATAATTACCCTTCAAATAGGTTAAATCTACCTTAAGGTCTATGTAAATAAAGTTATTTTTGATACATTGATGAAACTGTAGCTATTTTAAATGTAGAGTGCGATTAAATTGGTATCTTGAGTTTTTGTCAGACAACATTATCCTTCAACTACGTTAAATCTACCTTAAGGCAGAATTTAAACATAGCGATTTGTAACATTGCAAATTGTATGGATTTTAAATGTAGAGTGCGCTTAACTTGGTATATTTAGTTTCTATCTAACAACAGCCGCCATTCTCTGACAGCAAAAGGAGGAACCAGCAATTCTGTTTCTTTTTGATTTTTCACGGGCAAACTCAACAGCAAAGGTCGATTACTTTCCACTTGTGTAATTATTGATTTGAAATCGTATTCTCCGACATTAATTGGCAAATCCGACTCGTTCCAAATATCATTAGCATTGCCAACTTCGCGCTGCCCCGCCACAACTTTCAGCGGAACCGGGTGCTGCAATTCTGTTCCGGGAAATCCTACTAATCTCAGATTTAAAGACTTTACTACTCCCGACTTTACTCGCTTGTACAAAACAACTTGCCATGCTTTGTCATCTGTATCACGCAGGCTTTGTACGGATCGGAACATTACTGTCTCGGCAGTTTCTGGATATTTGTGAATCGAGGCGAAAGCGGGCGGGCTGACAGCTAAGATTAGATACAAGCACAAGCTAATAATAGTTAAAAATCTACGCCAAAAATATTTTTTCAACTTTCAATACCTCCAAAAAATTACATTTTTTACAAAAAAACAGAAAAAAGAGCTGGTTTGTATTGAGATTATTAAGAGATGAACAATAGAAGACAAGAAGCAGGCAGGTTTTGTATAAAAATTATTCATCTATGACCAAGTTACGCGCTAAACCTGCCCCTACATTATACCTCGGCTTGGTTTGCTGAAGTTAGGCGCTAAACCTGGTCTTACAATGTAGATAGTCTGGTTTATTTCCAATCGGTTTCAGCTTGGGATAACACGTAAGCTGAAACATCGATAATTTGTTGTTCCGACAAACGATCTTTGTAAGCGGGCATAATACCTTTGCCGTTGGTTACTAAGTTGGAAATGTTGTCGATGGAATCCATACCGTATTTTTTTAATGCTTTTTGTTTCAAGTTTTTGCCGCGCCTGATAATGTTGCTGCCGTTGATGTGACAGCCTGCACAGTTGGCGCTGAAGACTTCGGCGGCGGTTGTGGGATTTGTAGTTGTATCTGCGATCGCCATTTGGGAATTAGCAGCTATTTCTACAAATGCCAGTGTCAGTATCAATACAAAGGCGGTGAGATTTTTTTTTAAGTTCTTTAGCGAAATCATTTATTTGCAAGTTGAAAAATAGTGCTGGATTTAATGATATCACTAAATACAGATTTTGGGGTTAACTCAGCGATTTATTCTTCCCAATCGAAGGTGCGGGAAACAGCTTTTTTCCAAAAGCGATATTTTTGCTCGCGAAGTGCGATCGGCATTTTCGGTTCCCAAGTACAATCCACCGCCCAATTCTCCCGCAATTCGGCTAGCTGACTCCAAAAACCCACCGCCAAACCGGCCGCATAAGCCACACCGAGTGCAGTAGTTTCTGCTACCACAGGCCGCATCACAGGCACTCCCAAAACATCGCTCTGAAACTGCATCAGCGTGTGATTTCCCACCATTCCTCCGTCTACTTTTAAAGACAAAAGCTGCACAGCAGAATCCTGATTCATCGCCTCCAATACTTCTCGCGTTTGCCACGCGGTAGCTTCCAATACTGCGCGGGCAATGTGTGCCTTAGTCACGTAGCGAGTTAAACCTGCAATTACTCCCCGGGCGCTGTCTTTCCAATAGGGTGCGTAGAGTCCAGAAAATGCCGGGACAACGTAAACTCCGCCGCTATCTTCAACTGTATTTGCTAATGTTTCTACTTCCGCAGATGTGTTGATGATGCCCAAATTGTCCCGCAGCCACTGCACTAAAGCTCCGGCGAGGGCAATACTGCCTTCTAAAGCATACACAGCGGGGGATTCCCCCATCTTGTAGGCGACTGTTGTCAGCAACCCGTTTTTTGAACGGACGATCGCCTCACCAGTATTCAGCAGCATAAAACAGCCCGTACCGTAAGTATTTTTTGCCTCTCCGGGACTGAAACAAGTTTGCCCGACGAGGGCGGCCTGCTGATCCCCCAAAGCAGCAGCAATCGGAACGCCTGCAAGCAATCCTTTTGCAGTTCCAAAAACTTGACTCGAAGGGCGAATTTCTGGTAGCATCTGGCGGGGAATTGCCATTATTTCCAAAGTTTCCGCATCCCAATCAAGGGTTTGCAAATCCATCAGCATCGTGCGGCTGGCGTTGGTAACATCGGTAATGTGCACGCCGCCAGTCAGGTGCCAAATCAGAAAAGTATCGACATTGCCAAAAATCGCATCCCCTCGATTTGCAGCTTCCCGCAATCCTGGAATATTGTCCAGCATCCACTTAATTTTCGGCCCGCTGAAATAAGTTGTCAGCGGCAAACCGCATCGTTTTTGAAATCGATCTTTGCCCTCAACTTCAGCTAATTGATCGCAAAGGAAGCGAGTGCGGGTATCTTGCCAAACAATGGCATTGCCGTAAGGTTTGCCAGTTTTTCTGTCCCAAATAATTGTAGTTTCGCGCTGGTTGGTAATACCGAGTGCTGCAATATCTTTAGGGTCGATATTGCCCATTTCAAGGGCATTTTTAATCACGCTTTGGGTGCGCTGCCAAATTTCCTCGGGATTGTGTTCCACCCATCCCGGTTGCGGATAGAGTTGCTGGTGTTCTTGTTGGTTGCTGCAAATTCTCTGTCCCAGGCGATCGAATACGATAAATCGGGTGCTGGTGGTGCCTTGGTCGATCGCTGCTACGTATTTTTTTGCCACTTGTCTAAAACCTTTTTAGTAATGAGCTATTTAACGTATATGATACTATGTAAAACACAAGCTAAGATCAAAAACTTTAGTTTAGGGAACTCCACAAGTTGAAACTGGCAGATTTGCTCAGGCTCGATCGCACAATTAAGGTTATTGGCTTTGACGACGCTCCGTTTTCTCGAACCAGCGGCAGTCTGGTGTCGATCGCGGGCATAGTCTGCGGGGGAACTCGATTTGAAGGAATGGTGTGGGGACAAGTCCTCCCCGACGGATTAGATGCCACGGATGCTATTTCTGCGCTACTCCTCGGAGGCAAATTTTTGCCGCAATTGCATCTGGTTTTGCTAGACGGAATTGCTTTCGGCGGCTTCAATATTATTGACCTTCCCGAGTTAGCATCGCGGCTGCAAATTCCTTGCGTTGCTGTCATGCGTCGCCAACCAGATTTAGCTGCTGTTGAAAAAGCCCTCCGCCATTTACCCGATGCAGAGTACCGTTTAGAATTGTTGCGCGGCGCCGGGAAAATTCACGCTTTTGAACCTTTCTTTTTTCAAGTGTGCGGCGAACAGCCCGAAGTAATAGCGAGGGTGCTCCAGCGTTTGACAGACACTGGGAAAGTTCCTGAAGCTTTGCGTTTGGCTCATTTGATTGGTGCGGCGGTAATTAATGGAGTTAGCAGCAGTTCTGCTTGAATTATTGTTAAGAACGGGCAAGATGCCCGTTCCACAAAGAGTAATTTTTTTTGTGGGGTTGGCATCCTGCCCGCCCATGAAAAGCTTATTGTAAATGATGTTATTCGATGAGTTTGTACCTACCTACTTACTTACACAATTTCGCCGTCAATTTCACCGAATTCGATTTGAGTTCCCAACGCCAAAGTCAGGGTACTTTCAGGTTCTACCATTTTTATATCACCTTGAATGTCGGTAGCCCACCAAGCGCGATCGCACAAATTGGTCAATCCTAACGAAAGCTCGTTTCTCGATCGAGAAGTGACTATAGCTACCAGACCGTTAGATCCTGCGGCTGTTAAACTCGGTATGTCAGAGGTGAATAGTTGAGTTCCCGCACTCAGAGGAATAACTCGACTGCCTAATTTTAGAGATAATTGGCTGCTAGTAAAAGAATTTACTGCGGGCTGATTTGATATAAAGGTAGGCGGAATATTTGCCGGTGTTGGGGCTGGCAAGTCAGAGTTTCCTACTGTAATTGTACAGTTGCCGATTCTCTTTTGGTCGCCCGATCGCAAATAACTCACCGCCCCGCTATCAAGATTCTCGCAAACAATATTACCTGCTTCCAATTGAAACCGCATTGCCAAGGGTGAAACATTAGGAATGCAGATAATAGACAAATTTTCATCACTGCCAAAAGTCACTGGTTCCGAGCCCAGAGTGAGAGTGCGATTTGCTCCGGTATCGTAACTAATTACCAGCCAAGCTTTGTTGAACAAAGTTTCAGCTACAACTAGCATGATTCCAATCCAAAAACCGATCGCAGCACAGCCAGCTAAACGGCCCGCGGTACCGGATAGATTGTAAGCAAACAGAATAAACAAACAGCCGCCCAAAACACCTCCAACACCGCCACCTCCCGCGCCGCGAAGCGCTCCCAAATTAGGAATCCGCTGTGCAAGTCCCAGTCCTAACAAACTGCCAGCTATTCCCCAGCAAAGTACTCGCAATAATTCGTTGTTTCCGTCGCCAATTCCGCTGTAAATACCTTCGGCGATCGCCCCAGAAATGGCTCCTGCAATTAAACCAAACAATCCGCCATTTTTTAAAGCCTGTTTAATTTGAGGCTTGCCTTTGATATAGTAATAATATCCGAACATGATAGCCGTAGCAATGCCACAGCCTACCAATCCAAACCAGCGAGCGGTAGAAAATACACTGTCAAAAAAAGATGCCGAATCAGGGAGTCGCTCCAATCCAAACCAGCGGCCTGTAGACAATACACTGTCAAAAAAAGATTCCGAATTAGGGAGTCGCTGCATGAAAGGTTCGGTGATTAGATTGCCGACGAAACCGCCGACAGCACCGCTAATCCCAAACTGCAAAGCTTTTTTAAGGGCTGATAGATTTCTTTTCACGGCGCACCAGATTAAAAGTGAGAGTCAAATCTAGCTACAAGCTCGAAAGTCACGATTTCCGATGATCTGATATCTGGCATCGCGCTTGAGAACAGGGCCGAGGGCCTGTTGCACAAACACAAAGAGTGAGTTTTATTGTGGGTAGTAGGGGTTGGGCAGGAGTCATGGGTGTCAACTTAAGCTTTTAGTCCGCCAGTCCTCCCACTCACCCGGCAGTCCGCCCGTCCAAGACTTATTGAGAATGGTGCAAGATGTGAGACGATCGCACCTCTCCCCGCCTCTCTCCCCCTCTCCCGCTTCCCTCCCTCTCAGGCCCAAGCCTTTGAACCTCGCGCCCTCGCCCGTCACAGATCCCTCGCGAGGCATGAATCGCCTGTAACCATTGCTGCAAGATAATTTTAGCAATTTTTTTTCTGTGAAATTTTAACTTTTCCGACCCAAGCGAGGGCCCAAATATGAAAAGGAATGTTACAAACTATTACAGTAACACTCAGAATGTGAACATAATGCCTCAAAATACTTGCGAGAGGTAGTTGCGTCCGAGGAGCAATATCCTTACTAACTGTCCGACAGTCACTCGATCGCCACTAAGTGGCCTGCTGCAATCTTTATCATAAATTAAAGATCGCATCAGTCATTTATGGTATTGTAAGCGACAGGCTTAGTGCGGGCACTCACAAGCGCACCGGCGTGAAGAACAAGCGCCGTCAAACACTGAAGGCAGCCGCCCCCCAACAACTTCAACAGTTGCTGATTGTGGAAAGTCCGACCTTCGGAGTCAAAGCTCCTGCCTGAGCATGAAAGGTAAGGGATGCAAGCGCCCGCCGTCGCTAGCTCAGCGCGGAGCAGTTCATATAGCAAAATATCCAGCGGGTACACACAAGATGAGTATCGTCACCAAATCAATCGTCAACGCAGACGCCGAAGCTCGCTACTTGAGCCCAGGTGAATTAGATCGGATCAAAAGCTTCGTCACCTCTGGTGAACGCCGCGTCCGTATCGCCCAAATTTTGAGCGAATCCCGCGAACGCATCGTCAAGCAAGCAGGCGACCAACTTTTCCAAAAGCGCCCTGATATTGTTTCTCCCGGCGGCAACGCTTACGGCGAAGAAATGACCGCAACTTGCTTGCGCGACATGGACTACTACCTGCGTTTGATTACCTACGGAATCGTAGCTGGCGACATTACTCCGATCGAAGAAATCGGTATTGTCGGCGTCCGCGAAATGTACAAATCTCTCGGCACCCCGATTGAAGCCGTCGCCGAAGGCGTTCGCGCTATGAAAAATGCAGCAAGTTCGCTGCTGTCTGGAGAAGATGCTTCCGAAGCTTCCTCTTACTTCGACTACGTTATCGGTGCGATGCAGTAAGGAATTTCGATTTTAGGTTTTCGATTTTAGATTGAAAAATTGGGGGTTGCCGGCAACAAGTTAAAAGCTTTTGCAAATAACCAGCCAGTTAAAAATCTCAAATCCCACATCCCAAATTCCAAATTCTAGCTCCAAAATTGGACTGACTCAGCCACTTTCTAGGAAACAAGACAACCATGCAAGACGCAATTACCGCCGTTATCAATTCCTCTGACGTTCAAGGTAAGTACCTGGACATCAGCGCTCTAGACAAGCTCAAGAACTACTTTGCTTCTGGCGAACTGCGCGTCCGCGCCGCTACAGCCATCAGCGCTAATGCAGCCACAATCGTCAAAGAAGCAGTTGCTAAGTCTCTGTTGTACTCTGACGTAACTCGTCCCGGCGGCAATATGTACACCACTCGTCGTTATGCAGCTTGCATCCGCGACTTGGACTACTACCTGCGCTATGCCACCTACGCTATGCTAGCTGGCGACCCTTCCATCCTCGATGAGCGCGTGCTCAACGGTTTGAAAGAAACCTACAACTCCTTGGGCGTGCCCATCGGTTCTACCGTACAAGCAATCCAAGCAATGAAAGAAGTCACCGCCGGTTTGGTCGGTTCTGACGCTGGTAAAGAAATGGGCGTCTATTTCGACTACATCTGCTCTGGCTTGAGCTAAGACTCAGGAAGAAGGAAGAAGGAAGAAGGAAGTTCGGCAACGGATTCTGTAACGGATGTAACTGATGTAACGGATGTAACAGATTTCAGTCCGATGGAAGTCGGAAGAAGGAAGAAGATTTATTTCTTGCCTCTTTTAACTTTTAACTTTTTACTTTGGACTTGTTACCTTTGGCTTTGAAAAGAGGTCAGGGAAGTTGAGAGTGATTGCTAGACCGTCAAAGGCTTGTCGAGAAAGCCCGACGAGTTTTAACGAGCTAGTTTTGATTCCTAACTCCCTGCCTTCAATCTTTAAAAAATCCATCTAATAATCTGTAAACCTACTCAGGAGTTTGTTTCCCATGAGAATGTTTAAGGTGACTGCTTGCGTCCCAAGTCAAACTCGCATCCGCACTCAGCGCGAATTGCAAAATACCTATTTTACTAAGCTCGTTCCTTACGACAACTGGTTCCGGGAACAGCAAAGAATTATGAAAATGGGCGGCAGAATTATTAAAGTGCAACTGGCTACGGGTAAGCCCGGAGCTAATACGGGTCTGCTTTAAGAGCCGAAGCTGGATTAGTAGAGGGGTAAGAGGTCGCGATCGACCTCTTTTTTGTTGTTATAGTAGAAGGAAGAATGTCCAGGGTTGTTAATCTAATCATTGACAAATATTTCAATAAGCCGAAAGTATAACTGCAATTATCGCTAACAAAACAGCAAGCATTTGTGGTAATGTAATAGCCTCTTTCAAGAATAAAGACGATAATAATATAGTAATCAGCGGGTAGATAGACGTAACACTCACTACATTGGCAACTTCACCTTTACCAAGGGCTATAAAAAATACTAATGATGCCACCGTACCACAAACGCCAACTAACATGGCAAACAAAATTCCCCTAACATCTCCCTCAAAAATCAAATTATTGGTGTGGAAAATAATAAATAAAGTAGTTAAAATAGCGCCAATTGCTTCATAAACAAAAGCAGTTTTGTAGTCAATATATTTAGTCGCTAAATTACCGAAAAATCCCCACAAACCATATAACAGCGAGCAGATTAATGCGTAAATTAACCAATCTGGTACTTTAGCCATCTTTGTTAGAGTTTATTGAGATCATTCTAAAATCCTATGGCTAATGACATTCGACGCTTCATTCCCTTTTTTGACCCCAGCGCGTCTCAATGGGCCGCTGAGGCCCGGTGGCTCAGGTGGCTGACTTTTCTGTGGCTGTTTGTAGGGCTGACAGCTTTGTTTTCGGCTTCCTATCCCATTGCAAATTATGAATTTGGAGACGGCCTTTATTATTTTAAACGACAGCTAGTCGCAGTGGCGATCGGGCTGGCCGGTTTTAACTTGATGGTGTACTCCCCACTGCGCTACATCATGAAAACATCTCAGTTAGGCGTTTTATTGCTGCTGGGATTACTGTGGCTGACCTTAGTTCCGGGGGTGGGAACCACAATCAACGGGGCGACTCGCTGGATATCTCTGGGCCCGGTTCCGATTATTCAACCTTCGGAGTTGATTAAGCCGTTTTTTGTTCTCCAAAGCGCCCGCATTTTCGGCAACTGGTACCGGTTGACGAATAAAGTTCGCTTAACTTGGCTGTTAATTTTCGGTGCAATGCTTTTGGGAATTTTGTTGCAGCCGAATTTAAGTACCACGGCTTTGTGCGGGATGACTTTGTGGTTGGTGGCTTTAGCTGCTGGCTTGCCTTACTTGCAGTTGGGCGCAACGGCTATGGGGGGAATGCTTTTAGCGGTTTTAAGTATTAGTTTGAGGGAATATCAGCGCCGCCGGATTATGTCTTTCCTCAATCCTTGGGCTGATCCGATGCAAGACGGCTATCAGTTGATTCAAAGTCTCCTGGCTGTGGGTTCTGGGGGCATTTGGGGTGTGGGTTTGGGGATGTCGCAGCAAAAGTTATTTTATTTGCCGATTCAGTACAGCGATTTTATTTTTGCTGTGTTTGCTGAGGAGTTTGGTTTGGTGGGAGGTTTCTCGCTGTTGCTGATGTTGGCGGCTTACTCTACTGTGGCTTTGAGGGTAGCGATGAAGGCTCGAAATAGTGAGAGTCAGTTGGTGGCGATTGGGGTGATGGTGGTGATGGTGGGACAGTCGCTGCTGAATATTGGGGTGGCGACGGGGGTTTTGCCGACTACGGGTTTGCCGCTGCCGTTTTTTAGTTACGGGGGTTCTTCGATGTTGGCGAGTTTGTTGTTGTCGGGTTTGCTGATTCGGGTGGCGAGGGAGAGTTCTGAGGCTGATGTGGTTTCTTTGGATGGACGCAGAGGGAAGCCGGAAAAGCCGAAGTTACGATCGAACAACGGCAATACACAACCTGAATAATTTGTCAAGTTATTTCTTTGACGCGCGGGTAGCTAGAAACCGGGTTTTTTAACCACAATATTTGCTTAAAACCTTCCATAAGAGTCAAAAAACCCGGTTTCTTTACCTTCTACGGCCCTGTCATTCCGGGCGATCGACTATTTCCGCCCGTCACCTTTATTGGGCGGTTCTTCTTGTTGTTCTTGAGGTTTAGCTGTGATCTCAGTTAATTCTTTTTTGTCGGGTTGCGGTGTTTCTTGAGTTGAGTTAGCCATTGAGTTTAGTCCTAAATAGATGCACCGCTTCATGATATCTTTTCCGGCTACAAATTTGTTGCTGTAGATAGGGGGAGGAAAATCAAGACAGACAATTCTGATGCAATTCGATGAGAGCTTTAATATTAGACAGCATTATGTATATGCAAATGGCTGTCGCTTGGTATACTGCTGGAGGGTTGCAGCCAAACAAATCGGAGGCGGAGGCAAAAACACCTTTGTTAAGAATTAAATGCGGAGATGGCGATCTCGAACGATTAACCCTTGCTGCTGCAATTTTCCCCGCATTCGCGTTACTGTTAGCCGCGTCGTGCAAATCGCAGTAGCAATATCTTGATGTCTCAAGCGGATACTCAAACCAGAGGCGACTCAAAAGTTATGAAACTGCAAAAAATAGGATGGTCGGGACTGATCTCAATCTTAGCGGCGCTGACTATAGGTGAGTTTCGATTTATCCCTAACTCTCAATTTAAAATCATCAATTCTCAGGCCTTGGCTCAAACGCAAGCTGAGCGGAAAGCCGAAGCAGACCGACTGTTAGACCAAGGGATTGAGCAGTATCAGATTAGTCAATTTCAAGCTGCATTGCAGTCTTGGCAACAGGCACTAATAATTTATGGAGAAATTAAAGACCGCCAAGGTGAAGGGAAAGCTCTGGGAAATCTGGGAAATGCTTACTTTTCCCTCGGCGACTACGCCAAAGCGATTGAGTACCAACAGCAGTTGTTGGCGATCGCGCGAGAAATAAAAAACCGCGAAGGTGAAGGGGCGGCTCTGGGAAGTCTGGGACTTGCTTACCTTTACCTGGGCGACTACGCCAAAGCGATCGAGTACCAACAGCAGGTGTTGGCGATCGCGCGAGAAATTAAAGACCGCCAAAGCGAGGGGAAAGCTCTGGGAAATCTGGGACTTGCTTACTTTTCCCTGGGCGACTACGCCAAAGCCATCGAGTACCAACAGCAGTGGTTGGCGATTGCTCGAGAAATTAAAGACCGTCAAAGCGAGGGGGCGGCTCTGGGAAATCTGGGAATTGCTTACAGTAACCTGGGCGACTACGCCAAAGCGATCGAGTACCAACAGCAGGTGTTGGCGATCGCGCGAGAAATTAAAGACCGCCAAAGCGAGGGGAAAGCTCTGGGAAATCTGGGACTTGCTTACAGTAACCTGGGCGACTACGCCAAAGCGATCGAGTACCAACAGCAGTGGTTGGCGATCGCGCGAGAAATTAAAGACCGCCAAAGCGAGGGGGCGGCTCTGGGGAATCTGGGACTTGCTTACGATTCCCTAGGCGACTACGCCAAAGCGATCGAGTACCAACAGCAGTTGTTGGCGATCGCGCGAGAAATTAAAGACCGCC
>NZ_JAUBTK010000055.1:0-36117 GCF_036702455.1 Microcoleus sp. D2_18a_D3 | reverse complement strand
AAAGCGAGGGGAAAGCTCTGGGAAATCTGGGAAATGCTTACAATTTCCTCGGCGACTACGCCAAAGCCATCGAGTACGCTCAGCAACAGTTGGCGATCGCACGGTCAATTAAAGACCGCCAAAGCGAGGGGAAAGCTCTGGGAAATCTGGGAAATGCTTACAATTTCCTCGGCGACTACGCCAAAGCCATCGAGTACACTCAGCAGCAGTTGGCGATCGCACGGTCAATTAAAGACCGCCAAAGCGAGGGGACAGCTCTGGGAAATCTGGGACTTGCTCTCGCCAACTCTGGCAATCTTCCAGCAGCAGAGAAAACCCTACTTGATAGTATTAAAGTTTTGGAATCTCTGCGAGCTGGATTAGACGATGCCAATAAAATATCAATCTTTGAAACCCAAACTAGCCCCTACGTCATTTTACAAAAAGTTTTCATTGCTCATAAAAAAACTAATGACGCTTTAGAAATTGCCGAACGGGGTAGAGCCCGAGCTTTTGTGGAGTTATTGGCATCTCGCCTTGCCCCATCTGCATCTGCCCAAACTACTATCAACCCACCCAATATCCAGCAAATTCAACAAATAGCTAAAGAGCAAAACGCTACCCTCGTCGAGTATTCAATTATTGAGAATCAAGCCCTTTATATTTGGGTAATTAAGCCAACTGGTGAAATTACCTTTCGCTCAGTTGACCTCAAATCTCTGAACATCAATCTACCCGAAGCCACCGAACAGACAAGAGTATCTGCTGCTACCGGGAGGAGAGGATTAAACGAGCAAGATACAGCCTTAGCTGAGATGATTCGCGGCACTCGCGAGGCTCTGGGTGTATCGGCGGGGGACACTGCCAATAAACAAACAGCTAATCCCTCTGCTTCTACCCCTGCTAATTCTCGCATAATCTACCCCAAATTACAGCAAAGTTATCAACTACTCATTCAACCCATTGCCGATCTTTTACCTACTGACCCGAATGCTCCTGTCATCTTCATTCCCCATCAATCCCTGTTTTTAGTTCCCTTTGTCGCCTTACAAGATCCGACAGGTCAATATCTGATTGAAAAACATACCATCCTCACTGCTCCCGCCATTCAAATTTTGCAGCTAACCCACCAATCACGGCAAAAAGTCCGACAACTTTCTCTCCAGAATAACTTAGTTGTAGGCAATCCAATTATGCCCAAAATTGGCAACCCGCCGCGCCAATTAGATCCCTTACCGGGCAGCGAACAGGAAGCAATTACAATTTCCCAACTTCTGAATACTAAACCGATTACAGGCTCTCAAGCCACTAAAGCATCGATTGTTCAACAGATGCTAAAAGCCCGAATTATTCATCTGGCAACTCACGGATTACTCAATGAAGTGAAGAGGCGAGATTTACCGGGAGCGATCGCCCTGGCTCCATCAGGAAATGATGACGGATTGTTGACTTCGAGCGAAATTTTGGATTTAAAATTAAATGCTGAATTAGTGGTATTAAGTGCTTGCAATACTGGCCGAGGAAAACTCACAGGTGATGGTGTGCTTGGATTATCTCGTGCTTTAATTAGTGCTGGTGTTTCCAGTATTATCGTTTCTCTGTGGTTAGTGCCCGATGAGCCGACAGCGGAATTAATGGCAGAATTCTATCGCCAGTTACAGAAAAACCCCAATAAAGCTCAAGCTTTGCGGCAAGCGATGCTGATGACAATGAAGATGCACCCAAATCCGCAAGATTGGGCCGCGTTTACGCTGATTGGCGAAGCAGAATAAGATTTTTCTCTGCGCTTGCTACACTGCTTGAGGGTTGCAGCCAAACAAATCCGATGTGGACGCAAAAACATCTTTGTTAAGAATTAAATGCCGATCGCCATCTCGACTAATTAACCCTTGCTGCTGCAATTTTCCCAGCATTCGAGTTACTGTTACCCGCGTCGTGCAAATCGCATTAGCAATATCTTGATGTGTCAAGCGGATATTCAAACGAGTTCCCTCAACCACAGGCTGACCGAATTCCTGTTGCAATAATAGCAGTAGCTGATACAAACGGTCATCTACTCGCCGCTGTCCGGCGATCGCTAAAATTGCTTCCATTTGCCGCAGTCGCCGTACCATTTGAGGCAGCAACTCGTGAGCCAATTGAGGAGAAGCTTCGATTTCCACCATAGAATACCACATCAAATAAACATCTGATGTCGCCGTAGCTCGGTAAGTCTGCAAATTTGTCAACCACAAACCGAAACACATCGAAGGCCCAACCCAACCCAAAAGTCCTTCTTCCCCGGTTGGATAAAGCGTGCTCAGTTGTGCTAGGCCTTGACAGACTCGCCAAAGGCCATGCGACATCATAGGAATGGTTTCGCCCTTGGCATAAAAATGCAAGTTTCGACTCGCTCCTGTGTTATGCTGGATTTCCGCTAAAAGTGCTTTGGATGTTGGTGGCATATCCCTTATTTCCAGCTAAAAAACATTTGTCTGAGACCTACGCCTCTGACTCTAACCGGCAAAGGTAAAGGTTTGGTAATCGTCTGGTTAGCGCCAAGATAAGCTTTAGTCATTAGTCAGTAGTCAGTAGTCAGTAGTCATTAGTCATTAGTTGTTAGTCATTAGTCATTAGTTGTTAGTCATTAGTCATTAGTTGTTAGTCATTAGTCATTAGTCATTAGTCATTAGTTGTTAGTCAGTAGTTGTTAGTTGTTAGTTGTTAGTTGTTAGTTGTTAGTTGTTAGTTGTTATAAAAAGACTGAGAAGACGGTGGATTGTGGAAAATAAATGCACTCGTTATTCCGGGCATCTTAAATAAATATTTAAGTGGAAGAATTAAGCAGAATATTTGTTAATAAAGAGTCGGTAAATTAAGGTTTTACAGAAAACAAAGGCGAGTTCTGAAGTTCGATCGCACTCCCAGGCCCGCTGAGTCAAGTGCGGCTCTCTGCTGCCACAACCTTCAAGAACTTATAAAATAGTTCAAGAAGGTATCAAAAGAGAAAAGTAAGGTTTTTCATGGCCGATCAATTAATTCGCGCTACAGCCGCAGAGGGCGGAATTCGCGCTGTAGGCGTCATTTCCACCCGCCTCACCGAAGAAGCAAGACAGCGGCACAAGCTCTCCTACGTGGCTACAGCCGCCCTCGGCCGCACGATGTCGGCAGGGCTGTTACTCGCCTCCAGCATGAAACGCCCCGAATCGAGAGTCAACATTCGCATCAAAGGAGATGGGCCACTGGGCGGGCTTCTGGTTGATGCAGGACTTGATGGAACAGTTCGAGGTTATGTGGACAATCCCGAAGTGGAATTGCCGCCCAATGCTAAAGGCAAACTCGACGTTGGCGGGGCAATAGGTGACGGGTATTTGTACGTGGTGCGGGACG
Source organism: Microcoleus sp. D2_18a_D3 (assembly GCF_036702455.1). NCBI lineage: Bacteria > Bacillati > Cyanobacteriota > Cyanophyceae > Oscillatoriales > Microcoleaceae > Microcoleus > Microcoleus sp. D2_18a_D3. The sequence continues at coordinate 32,769 of NZ_JAUBTK010000055.1, read as the reverse complement.
TTGGATACGGATTCCCTTATTCAAGTACGGTAGAATTGGTTTCCGGCGAAATTGGCGACGATCTGAGTCATTATTTGGCAACCTCGGAGCAAACGCCTTCGGCTCTGGTTCTGGGGGTGTTTGTGGGGGCGGGCGGGGTACAAGCGTCTGGGGGTGTGCTGTTGCAGGTTCTGCCGAAGGCGGCAACGGACGAAAAATTAGTGCAAACTTTAGAATCTAGAGTTGCTGAATTGTCGGGCTTTACGCCCCTGCTGCGATCGGGCAAAACGCTGCACCAGATTCTCGAAGAGTTACTGGGAGATATGGGGCTGGAAATTTTCCCGGAAACTCAGATGGTGCGCTTTGACTGTGGCTGTTCGTTCGATCGAGTTTTGGGAGCTCTGAAAATGTTGGGCGAAGCGGAACTCCAAGACATGATTGAAAAAGATGGGGGGGCTGAGGCTACGTGCCATTTCTGCAACGAGGTTTACCAAGCTAATAGCGACCAACTTGCGGAACTGATCGGCGATTTGCGATCGAACTCCGGTTCTTGAGATAATAATGGGTAATTGGCAATCAGGAGTGCGAGTTGGGGATAAAGGCCTTGACCAATTGCCAATTACCCATTATCAATTACCTAATCACAAAATTTTGATTTTTGGGGTTTGGCGAGATCCTCTTGTAGTCTTTCGCCTGCAGGAGTATTTAAAAGTGATGAATACATTCTATAGAGCAGTCAATAGCAGCGATCGCTGTTTTGAAATAATTAAGACAGGCGGGTTGTTGTTTGTGGTGAGGATATGAGTCAAGATCGCAAAACACCAGGCCGTTGGTCTGCACCAGAATCCTTGGAGTCAACAAAGGATACTTCGTCGCTGGTGCGGTTACCAGCAAGGAAAAACCGGGCTGAACGACTTAAAGAGCTTCGAGAATTGGTTACTTCGGGAAAACTGCCGGGAGGGCATCTGGAACTACCGCCGAATTTGTCTGGGGAAAACTCGCAGCCGCCGGGGGAACACAATCCGTTGTGGCGGAACTGGTCGAATAAGTGGCAGTTTTGGCTGGCGGTGAGTTTGATGCTATCGGTGGGTATGGGGTTTGTGGCCATTGCGTCTTTACTCAACCTGACCTCGCAGTCCAATTGCTCAAAGATTTTTTGGCCGACGGCTTCGGCTAACGATCGCTTTTTTTGTGCTCAAGAAGCAGCAAGCAAGCGGACGGCAGAGGATTTGCTCAGGGCGATCGAATTAGTGAATGCTTTGCCACAAAACCATCCGCTGCGGCCGAGAATTAACACTCAAATCGATCGGTGGTCGGAGGATATTATTAGGCTGGGAAATGCTAGTTTCCAAGAAGGAAAGCTGGATGAGGCGATTGCGCTCGCTCGTAAGGTTCCTAAAAACGTTCCGGCTTACCCGAAGATGGAAAAGCAGATTGAAAAGTGGCAGTCGATATGGAGCGATGCAGAGAAAATTTACCGCACTGCTGAAGACCACTTGCGTCAGGAAGAGTGGCCGCTGGCTTTCAGCCAAGCTACTCTGCTTTTGGATTTGGGAAATACTTTCTGGGAATCGGCTAAGTACGAGGAATTGACTAAGCTAATTCAGACGACTCGGGCTGAGGGCAATAAGTTGGTAAAAGCCCGGAATACAGCCTCCGAGGGAGGTCTCGACAATCTGGTGACGGGGATTAAGCTGGCTCAGGGAATTGGTCAAAACAGTTATTTGTATCAAGCTGCCAATAAAGCGATCGCGGAATTTAGCAAGAAAATTCTGGAGATCGCCCAAAAACGCTTGCGGGCAGGGGATTGGGAGCAGGCGGTCGCGATCGCTAACAAGATTCCAGAGTCTGCAAATTTAAGGGAACAAGTACAGGATTTTAATGAGTTGGCGAATGCTACTTCTCAGGCTTCTACTGGCTCTGTTGAGGGTTTCTCCAAGGCGATCGAGATTGCTCAAAAGTTGAATTCCGGCCGCCCTTTATACAAACAAGCTCAAGATTTAGTCGGCCGCTGGCAACAAGAAATGGCTGATGTGAAAGTTTTGGATTTGGCAAGCAGGCTGGCGGCGCCTGGTGGGGTAAATGATTTGAGGGCTGCGATCGCGCAATTGCAAACAGTCCCGGAATCAAATCCCCGCGCTTCGGAAGCTCGCAGTCAAATTAGCACCTTGAGCCGTCAAATCGAGCTGCTGGAAGACAGTCCGTATTTGCAAAGAGCGAACGATTTGGCAAGTACGGGCGATCCGAATGCTCTGGAAGCCGCCGTGGCTCAAGCTTCTCGGATCGGTAGAGGTAGGGCGCTTTACGTGGAAGCTCAAGCCAAAATTCAAGCTTGGATCGAGAGGAGACAGCGGCTTGTTGACCAGCCGTTTTTGGATAGAGCTCAGCAGCTAGCGGCGGGCGGCAATTTGGCGGGGGCAATTGAGATGGCCCGCCGGATTCGATCGGGACGGGTGCTTTATGAGGAAGCTCGATCGAACATTCGGACTTGGGAGGCTCAATTTCAGGGCGAGCAAGGTTTGCAGAACGCCCGTCAGGCAGCCCGATCGGGGACAGCAGAGGCTCTGCAAACGGCAATTCGGCTCGCCCTTGAGGTTCCCGAGTCGAGTTCGCTCCGGTGGCAGGCGAGTGAGGCGATTGATGAGTGGAGTCAGCGGATTTTGGCGCTTGGTGTGGAACAGTCGTCGTCGGATCTGGCTGGGGCGATCGCGACTTTGAAGAAAATTCCTTCGGGTACTCGGGCTTTTGAGCAAGCTCGATCGCAAATCAAAGTTTGGGAGGAGTCGCTGAACCCTCCTGAGCCTGAATCTCCCCCTCCCGAACCACCGGAAACTGAGCCTCCTACCAGCTCTGGCAATCGCTAGGTTAACTGGTTTGCCGGAGATTGGGCGGGGGTTTAAACCCCCGTCTCACAGCTTGCATTCGGTTAAAACTCACATCTTGCACCATTGTCAGCAACAGGCAAGATGCCTGTTCCACAATAAAATTTATATTTTGTGGAACAGGCATCTTGCCTGTTCATAAAAGACTAATGGAGAAGGGTGCAACATCTCAGTTAAAACCGACTAAGAATTCATCAATTGCCAGCGGATTTGACAAGAGATCCTTAATCGTTAATCGCCAACATTTAAAAATTGGTAAATAAATTCTTTGTATTCCTCTTTCACGGGCAGCTCTTCATCGACTTTGATTCGCCGCCGCACTGCCACAACTTCTTTGCCTTCGATCGGGTTATAACCGGGTTTATCGTATTTTTCCCAATAAACTCCCGTTCCCCGGCGCTGCCAAGTCGGCAGTTCGTTAAAGTTAATTCCGTTTTGAAATAGCAATTCGTTTTTGAAAGCCACCGATTGTTTGTCTAATATAACTGCTGCATTTTCACCAGTTTCGCCATTTTTTCGCAGCATCCAATAACTCCAGCCATTCAAAGCGCAGCGCGCTGCATCTGCTTGGCGCCATAGAAAATAATCTACTACTTGCGATTTGTTGGCTGCGGAACAAATGCGACTGTCAAAACTGACTGCTGTTTGGGCGGCGCGAGTGAAAGTTGCACTGGCAATACTGGCAGAAATAGAGACAATTTTTTCTAAGCTGCGGTCAAATAAATCCCAATCTGGAGGAAACAAAACTGAGATTTCGTCACTTTCGGTATAAGCGTAAATGCCGTCTAGTTCTGACAGGAGCGCTTTGGCAGTTTCCACCATTAATTCGTGGAACTTTAAGTCGAAAGGCTTATCAAAACTGGAGGAAGTAAATTTGGAAAAGCTGCGACCGTCGGCGCGAATTACTGTGTGAGTTCCCGGCAATAAACGCAGGCTGTGAAAATATTCAAGCTCGCGCATTTTTTTTTCAAATGTCTGATTGTCCATGAATAACTTCCTCTGCGGGCCAGGTTTTTACTTCAAAGGTTAAGTTTTCTGCTATGCGGGCGGAAAACAGCCGTTCAAACCCTTCGCCGTAACTGGGCAATACCATTTTTTTTATAGTAGCATAAATTGCTATGTCTGGAACTTGAGATTTGCCCGATCGCTTTTGATTTCGAGCTAAACAGTCGCTGACTATTGATTCAAAGTAGTAACCGATGATTTTGGCATTATAAGTGCGACCCATATCAATCAGCGGCTTGCGATCGAGAACTTCGGGATTGGTATTATCAACAGCGACTGAATGACCTGCTTGCAGTGCATTTTCAATTAATTGAATTTGTCGGCGCGATTTATTTTTATTGTTTGGCATTAAATCTTTGCTGACCCAAACGTGCGTGGCAGCTAAATATTCGCGAAAAAATGTGCTTTTTCCCGATGCTTGCAATCCCATTAAAATGACTAATTCCATCAGAGGCTAAACATCCGCCGGATTGAGGTGCATCATTACCCAAGTGGTGTAAGTGCCGATCGGACTCCAAAGTATGTAAGGCAGCAATAACAGGGCGGCAGGCTCCGAAACTGGCAACACAGTTAAAGCTAGGATTACGCTTAAAATAGCGCCCGTTCCGCCGATTATTGTGCCGACTTTTAAGCTCCTAAGTTTGCACATAACCGAGGTGTAAGACATGGTTACTATTTCTAAAAGCAGGTACAAACCCATTCTTAGCCAAGTCTCCTGAGTTCCTGGTTCTTTTTCCCAAACAATCACTGCTGACCAAGCTGCACAAATAAAAATTACTGTCCAAATTAGGGGAATTGCTCTTTCAAATACTAGCCATCTCGGACGCTGCAAGCGGTTGAACCATTGGATGTCCCTGGGCGGGATTAAGCTAGCTGCTAGTGCTACTATCAAGGCGACGCCTCCAATTACCATCCAGGATTTAATCATTTTTTTACCTTGGGCGAGGTTGACAGGTTCAATTCTGCAGATATTATCTCTAATTTGGGCGATCGCGCCATCTGTCCCCAGTTATATTAGGTTTGGCTGATTCGCAAAACCCAACATCAGTTTAAAAGTTATTTAGACTTCTGGGAAACGTTAATTTATTCTCTTCAGTTCCCCTTCATAATATAAAAAATGTGACCGAAAGCATCCAGGATACAAGCCCCCGGATTCATTCCGAAAGCAGACTCAGAACCCAGAAATAAAAAACCTGTATCCGATCAAACTTGCCCCCCCAATTTATCTGTGGGGTCAATGCTTCAATTCTAAAATCTAAAATCTAAAATCTAAAATCTAAAATCGACTGACTCTTGCTCCCTCCCCTTGACAAGGGGAGGGTTCGGGTCTGCTTTTCAGTAAATTTGACCAGTAAATTTTACAAAAAGTCTCTTAGCCTTTCACAAAAATCGGCGGCTAGCCGAGCCGATGATGCTGTTCTAATTCTAAACTAGAGTCATCCTCTTTTTTGGGAACCAGAAGCGTATTTTCGCTGCTCGGTTGCAACACGGCTTTAATCACTTGGAGAAAACGGTTAGGCTTTTTAGTTTGACCGTTGAGAGTGCGGCGGTCTTTCACTTTTTGAGAAAGGTGCCGCATCACAGATAAATCGAGTTCATCTATGAAATGGTCTGCTATACGTTCTCCCATTAAATCAATAGCTTCAGCATACTGATCTGTCAGGGTTTCTATGGCATCGTATGCTTCGTCAGCAACTTGACTTGCTACTGTTTTATTTTGGTCGCCCGGTGTCTGGGAATGGGTGCGGCGCCGGTCTAAAAGACTTTGGTAGTCAGCAATGCTCATTCCTAAATTGTAAAGATGGTGGTGAGCGTGATCCATCAAATCTACTTCACTCGGATAGAAGAAACCGCGAGTGCTGTTAATGCCGTGCAGTTTTGCCCAACGCCGCAGATTTGTCTCATCTTGCAGTTGGTATCGCTCCAACATTTGAGCTGTGTTCAGCTCTACTTCTGGCGTAACTTTGAAATCGCTCATCGGTAAATCCTCGCTGGTGAGTAGATAAATAAATTGGAAACTTAGAATCTGTGATTTGCCTACAGTCTGAAAATGATGATCAATCCTTTGACGGCATTGAGGGAAGTCTTGCGGGCATTTGCTAGGCGTCGATCGTGCGATCGTGCGATCGAGTCAGAGGATTTCAGGGTAGGGTACTTTTGGGCTTTGTCTCGATCGCATCCGGGAGCAAGCACACTGGGTTAATAATATAGCTGATTTAGTGTTTTAACAATCGTTAAAAATAGTAAAGTTTGATTTTTGGGGTTGAATTATTAGTAATGTTGAGCTATAATATTCTCAATAACCGTGCAATTAGTAATTTTAGTAGTTGCAAACGAGATTCTTAGTATGCCTGTATACGATTATTTGTGTCCCGAAAACAACCAGCAGTTAGAAGTTTGGCACAGCATGAACCTGGAAGTTTCGACTTGGGGCCAACTGTGCGAGTTGGCTAAGCGCGAACCCGGGGAGACTCCCGCAGATGCTCCAGTACGCCGACTGCTGAGCGCTCCGAGGTTGATGAAGCCGACATCCGACACCGATTATAAAAATTCTGGTTTCAGCAAGTACGTGAAGCGGGATGAAGGGGTTTATGAAAATGTCACGGCTAAGGATGGTGAAAGCCGTATTGTCAATCGAGATGGCAAGCCGCTTAAAGACTGAACTCGGTAATTGGTAATTGGTAATCGGTAATTGGTAATTGGTAATTATTCCTAATGACTAATGACTAATGACTAATGACTAATGACTAATGACTACTGACTAATGACTAATGACTAATGACTAATGACTAATGACTAATGACTAATGACTACTGACTACTGACTTCTAATATTATTTACCAAACCAATCTTTCATTTTTTGTTTGGCTTGTTCTTTAGTATCAGCATTAATGTATACTGAAACAGTAGCTATTGCCGCCAGCAATACTCCCAAATCGTCCGTAAACCCGATACCAACTAATACATCGGGAATGGCATCAACAGGAGATATAAAATAGGTCAAAGCTCCAACTACAACTCCTTTTGCCCAAGCCGGGACGTTGGGCTTCTGAGCCGTATAGTAGAGAATCAAAGCTTTTTCAACTACTTCTCTTCCTGCGGTTAAAGCAAAGTTTTTAAGTTTAGTCCAAAAACTTTCATCTGAATAGTTAATTTTGGGGTTGCTGAGGTTTGTTGTGGTGCCTTTTCGGTCGATTAAATCGAGAGGAATGCCCTTATTTTTGAGCTGGGAAACAGCAGAATTGAAGGATGCTGATGCCTGATTTTTATTAGGGGCGACCTCCCGTATTTGTTTCATGTCTGCGATGAATTCCTGCATGGCTTGGATTTGTAAGTCGGAAACCGCCAGCAGTTTTTTTGCGGATTGGATCGCCTCGCTTTCTGCAGGATGCAGCGTCTTATTTGCCCCAGCAATGTTTATTAAAAAATACATGACTCCCAAACGCAGCGGTTCTTCTGACTTGCTGAGTGTTTGCAAACAGTCGCTTAGTGATGGGGGACTGGCTGTGTATGATTGGATTTGAGTTTTTGCAGAGTCAGAAAATTTGTCTAAATTGATGGTTTTAAACAACAAATCTAGTTCGTCAATATCAACGGAACCATCGGCGGCTGCGATCGCAAACAAAGAACCATAAAAAGCTAAAAGTTCGCTTTCTGAGGAGGTGGCCCAAATATCTCTTTCGGACACGATGCTACTCCGATTCATGACGACGCTTTGCATTTTACCACAAAACTCAGCGCGCCATGATTTCAGAAACCGGCAATAATTTTAGAGAGCATGACACAATGGAGAGTTTTTTATGAAAGTTGCGATCGTCGGCTGCGGCTATGTGGGTACTGCGACAGCCAAACATTTACGCGGCAAATCTGATTGTATCGTGACGGCGACAACTACAACGGCGACGCGAGTAGTTGAGTTGGAGGGTGTCGCGCAGCGGGTAGCCGTGCTCAAAGGAAATGACAAAGATGCAATGACGGCTGTACTCCAAGAACAAGATGCTGTTATGCTGTGCGTCGGTGCCCGAAATCCTCATACTTATCGGGAAAGTTATATAGATACTGCGACAACTTTGGTATCAGTTTTACAGCAGATACCGACAGTAAAGCAGGTTATTTATACGGGTACTTATTCTGTGTATGGTGATCGCCAAGGTGAATTGGTAAATGAAGAATCACCCGTCGCGCCGGCTAATCCAAATGGTGAAATTCTCGCAGAAACAGAACGGGTTTTATTAGCAGCATCGAGTCCCAATCTTCACGTCTGCATTCTCCGTTTGGGAGGAATTTATGGGCATGGGCGAGAATTAGTTAAAATCTTTGGAGGCTGGGCTGGGAGCACTCGTCCGGGTAGGGGGGAAGATGCTACTAATTGGGTGCATCGAGATGATATTGTTGGGGGGTTAACCTTTGCTTTGGAAAATCGATTGCAGGGAATTTACAATTTAGTCGGGGATGTGTCGCTATCGAGTGGTGAATTGCTCGATCACATTTTTGAAACTCACAATCTGCCTAAAGTTTCTTGGGATGGAAGTCCTAGCGTGCGACCTTATAATGCTAGGGTGTCGAATCTAAAGATTAAGGCGGCTGGTTATCAGTTTGTTCATCCTGAGATTAGGGAGTTTTAGTTGGGCGATCGCTCTTTTGTTAAACCGCATATTTTTCACAGGCGGGACGCCCGTGCCACAATGAACGCGGATGGACGAAAGGGCGATATTCACCGCTTTAGATTTTTTCCCTAACCCAAATTCTAAATGATTTCAGTAATGCAATTTCTCCCATTGTTTTAGTCTGCTCAAAAAACCTACTCATTTCTGTTGATGATAAAAAGGGAAAAGCAATACTGAAATTGCATTCAACATAGTCCTCGGAAGCTAACTGATAAAATTTTAAAACTCGCCCGTTATATCTCCAGAGTTCGGGTACGCCAAGTGCCGAGTAAATTCCTGACTTATTAATTGAACTGCTGGTAATATCTATTTCAATTGCCAAGTCGGGCGGTGGGGCAGTTTCTAAGTCTAGTTCTTGCCTGCCTCTGACTGCTGGTTCACTTTGAATATAATAACAATTGTCAGGTTCTATACCCTTTTTAGCCTGTTCTTGCTTGAGAGTCATTGAGCCAGCACTTTTGATTTCAATGCCGAGTTCTTCTGCTAAAATGAAAATGAAGCGATCAGACTGAATCTTGGGATTTTCATGTTCGTATAAAGGACTCATAATTTCCAACATCCCGTTATCATAAGCTATGCGATAACCTCGCTTATCGCCTATTTCTTTGAGCAACGTTTCAAAGGTTGACCAGCTAATGTTTTCTAGCAGTGTTCTTTGTTCGGCTAAACTTGAAGTAGTAGCAATCATCTCAAAATCTCCTTGAGCTGAGAAAACTCTAGTTTTATTTTACCACAGGCCCAGATACTATCAAAAAGGGGGTTCTTTTTTTGAACCGCCGACATCGGCGGTTCAAAAAAAAGCCATTTCAATCACTAATTAACTTATCCCATAATCCCAGCAAAAAAGTCGATCGTCTCTTTCAACGCTTTCACAAACACATCAATCTCCTCGCGAGTATTGTAAAAATACAAACTCGCTCTGGCAGTAGATGAAACGTTCAAATAGCGGTGCAAAGCTTGCGTGCAGTGATGCCCGGAACGAATCGCGACTCCCTCCTGATCTAACATGGTAGACAAGTCTTGAGGGTGAATTTCTCCGGCTGTAAATGCCGCTAATGCAGCCCTACCTTCGCCGTTGCTGTCTGGTTGCGGCCCGTAAATTTTGATTTCGGGAATTTGCCGCAATTGTTGGAACATATAAGCATTCAATTCTGCTTCGCAAGCGTGAATCTTATCCATGCCAATGTTACTAAGATAATCGATTGCTGCACCAAGGGCGATCGCCTCGCCGATTGCAGGGGTGCCGGCCTCAAATTTGTGCGGCAAATCGGCATAGGTGGAATAATCGAGAAACACGTCAGCAATCATCTCGCCGCCGCCGAAAAATGGAGGCATTTCTCTCAGCAAGTCCAGTTTACCGTACAGAAAACCGATGCCAGTCGGAGCGCACATTTTGTGACCGGAAGCAACCAGCCAATCGCAATCTATTGCTTGCACATCTACTATCATGTGCGGCACGCTTTGGCAAGCATCAATTAAAACTCTTGCGCCGAAACTGTGGGCAATTTTGCAGATTTCTTTGACTGGACTGATGCAGCCCAAAGTATTAGAAACGTGAACGGTTGACACCAATTTAGTTTTATGGGAAATCAGGGTTTTAAACTGTTCCAAGTCAAACTCGTTAGTTTCCGTTAACTCCACAAACTTCAGCACCGCACCGGTTCTTTGAGCAATCATTTGCCAGGGAACGAGATTGCTGTGGTGTTCCATCACAGACAGGATAATTTCATCTCCGGCTTGCAGATTGCTCAAGCCCCAAGAATAAGCAACCAAATTAATCGCTTCGGTGGCGTTGCGAGTGTAAACAATTTCTTGCCGCGACGCCGCATTTACAAAAGCAGCAACTTTGTCTCTAGCACCTTCGTAAGCATCAGTCGCTTTGGCGCTGAGAGTGTGAGCGCCACGGTGTACGTTTGCATTGTATTGTCCGTAGTAATCACGCCAAGCGTTGAGCACGGCTAGGGGTTTTTGAGAAGTAGCTGCATTGTCTAAATAAACTAGCGGTTTACCGTTGACTTTTTCATTCAAAATTGGGAAGTCGCCGCGAACTTTTGATGCAAGTGTTTTTTCTTGAATAAGTGTCATATTTTTTGAAGTTAGTGATTTGTCGTTGGGTGGCGGCGGGTTTACGAGATTGTTGGTTTTAGGCAATTATTATTCGTGAAACCCGCCCATACAGGCTGTTATAAATGGTGCAAGATGTTGTAGGGACACAGCATTGCTGTGTCCTCTGTGTCCTCATCTTTATGAGTTATCCTTGGATAGCGACGCAGGTAGAAAGCATTTTCGCCACCCCAAGAATCGGTAATTGATTGAGCATTTCCGCCGCAAAAGCATCGATTAGTAAATAGCGACTTCTTTCTAAATCCAAACCGCGACTTTGCAAGTAGAAAAGTTCATCATCTTCTAATTGACTGACAGTTGCACCGTGGGAACATTTAACGTTGTCGGCGACAATTTCCAACTGCGGTTTAGTGTCTACGCGAGCTCTCGGCGACAGCAACAAATTCCGGCTCAATTGTCCGGCATCTGTCAATTGGGCGGCTTTGCGAACGAAAACTTTGCCGTTAAATACAGCGCGAGCTTTGTTGCCGACAATGCACTTGTGCAATTGGCGGCTTGTACCGTGGGGGTGATTGAAATCGATTACACTGTGAGTGTCTGATAACTGTTCCCCAAAGGCTACGGTTAAGCCGTTTAAAGTTGTTTCGGTGGCTTCGCCGCGCTGAAATACTTCTAAATTGTGCCGCGATATTTTGCCTCCCAAGCTGATAGCATGGCAAGTGTAACGGCTATTGCGAGATTGCTCGATCGCACTTTTGCCGATATGAACAACCTCTCCACCTTCCCGCTGAAGCCGAACGTGATTCACAGTGGCGTTTTCGCCGACAATAACATCCGTTACAGCATTAGTAAAGGCTGGTACATTACCGCTAGTTGCGTAATCCTCAACCAGCGTCACATTGCTTCCAGGCTCAGCTATGACCAAGCAGTGCGGCTGAGACATCGTGGGAGATGCACCGGGCGCTGTCAGGAACAGCAAGTGAATCGGAAGGTCGATCGACATATTGGCCGGCACGAACACCACCGCAGAATCCGCCAAACCCGCAGTATTCAGCGCGGTAAACACCTCGGTTTGCTGTCTGTGCTTGCTCAAAACATCGCTGATGCGCCCTTGATATTTTTCAGGTACATTCGATAGATTACCTGCGTAAAAGTCGATCCTCTTCGAGGGCTCCGCTAACGGCAAATTAGGCAAAACCAACGACTCCACCGTTGACAAATCCGGCGCATAAAAACCGTTGACAAATACCAATCTTAATGGTAAATCATCCCGATTTTTCACTGGCATAATGATATCAGCCAGCTTAACTTTTGACTGATTGCTCTGCGGTATATGAAAAGGAATTTGCAACACCGACGACAAATCAGTAAAGCGCCATTCTTCATCCCTCACCGTCGGAAAACTCGAAGAAAGCACGTATTCAGTCGCCGCATCCCGCAAATCCTGCAACCCGTAAGCCGCACTTTTGCTATTAACAGCCTCCAACTTGCCGCACTGATTAACCAAATCAGTCAAAAACATTTCCCTACTAGCAACTTGCGTATTCATCATCGCGCGCCTACTCCTGCTGCTTCCTCTTCCACAACCCAGTCATAACCGCGCTCTTCCAATTCCAGCGCCAACTCTTTCGGGCCAGTCAAGATAATTCTACCGGCTTCCATGACGTGAATAAAATCAGGAATAATGTAATTCAGCAACCGTTGATAGTGAGTAATCACCAACATCGAATTCTCAGCAGTTGACAACTGATTCACACCGCCGGCGACAATCTTGAGAGCATCGATATCCAAACCCGAATCAGTCTCGTCCAAAATAGCTAACTTCGGTTCCAACAGGGCCATTTGTAAAATTTCATTCCGCTTTTTCTCGCCACCGGAAAAACCCTCATTAACGCTGCGGCCTAAAAAAGAATCATTCATCTTGACAATATCCAGCTTTTCCTCGATTAAATCTTGGAAATCAAAAGCATCCAATTCTTCCAAGCCGCGATGTTTGCGGTGAGAATTGTAAGCCACGCGCAAAAAATCCAGATTGCTAACGCCGGGAATTTCCAAAGGATATTGAAAAGCCAGAAATACGCCAGCCAGAGAACGTTCTTCCGGCGCTAATTCCAGCAAATTTTGACCTAGAAAAGTAACTTCTCCGCCCGTTACCGTATAAGCAGGATGGCCGGCTAATATCTTGGATAAAGTGCTTTTACCCGAACCGTTGGGGCCCATAATCGCGTGAATTTCACCCGATTTTATTTCCAGATTCAAACCCTTAAGGATTTGGGTATCTTCCACATTCGCAGTTAAATCGCGGACGGATAGCACCACTTGACTATTTTCTACAATCATCTATTTTTGTCCTTTTCCTCAATGCACTTTACAGTTTTTTTTCTCGTTCCTCGGCTGTACCCATTGGTGAGAATTTAACGTTAAACCGATAGTCCGCCAGGGAATGAATTCCCTGTCTCAAAGCTAAAGTCCTCTGAAGAGGACTGAGAAGAAAATTTTTAAACTCATTAGTCCTGTTTAGAGGAGTTTAGCTATTAGCCAAGGAATTCATTCCCTGGCGGACGGGGAGCTTAAGTTGTCACCGATGGACTCGGCCAGGAAGGGTTTCTCGCCCGCGAAAATTATCCGACACTTCCTTCTAGCTTCAGACTCAACAGCTTATCAGCTTCCGCCGCAAATTCCATCGGTAACTGATTGAAAACATCTTTACAGAAACCGCTAATCATCATCGAAATAGCATTTTCTGCGGAAATTCCCCGCTGTGCGAAGAAGAACAATTGCTCTTCCCCAATCTTAGAAGTAGAAGCTTCGTGTTCGACTTTAGCAGTGTGGTTCTGCACTTGAATATAAGGGAAAGTATTCGCTTGAGCGTTATCCCCAATCAGCATGGAATCGCACTGAGAGTAATTACGAGAGCCTTTAGCGTTCGGCCCCATTTTTACCAAACCGCGATAGCTGTTGGATGAATTACCCGCCGAAATTCCCTTAGAGATAATCGTGCTGCGAGTATTTTTACCAATGTGGATCATTTTTGTGCCGGTGTCAGCTTGCTGTTTGTTATTTGTCAGCGCTACTGAGTAGAATTCACCCACCGAGTTGTCGCCGACTAACACGCAACTGGGATATTTCCAAGTAATCGCTGAACCGGTTTCTACTTGTGTCCAAGAAATCTTAGAATTGACTCCTTGACACAAACCCCGTTTCGTCACGAAGTTGTAAATGCCGCCTTTGCCGTTGGCGTCGCCAGCGTACCAGTTTTGCACTGTGGAGTATTTGATATCCGCATTGTCCATTGTTACCAATTCCACGACGGCGGCGTGCAGTTGATTGGTGTCAAACATCGGCGCGGTGCAGCCTTCTAGGTAAGACACAGAACTGTTTTCTTCGGCCACAATTAGGGTGCGCTCGAACTGGCCGGAATCTCCGTTGTTGATGCGGAAATAGGTTGACAATTCCATCGGGCATTTGACGCCTTTGGGAATGTAAACAAAGGAACCGTCGCTGAATACGGCGGAGTTGAGGGCTGCGAAAAAGTTATCGCCGACTGGTACGACGCTGCCGAGATATTTTTCTATTAATTCGGGATAATCTTTGACGGCTTCTGAGATGGAACAGAAAATAACACCATCTTTGGCTAACTTTTCTCTAAATGTTGTGGCAATTGAAACGCTGTCGAAAACGGCATCGACGGCAACATTTCCCAGCCGTTTTTGTTCGGAGAGGGGAATGCCGAGTTTCTCGAAGGTTTCTAGGAGTGTCGGGTCTACTTCGTCCAAACTGTTGAGCTTTTTGGGCTTTTGTTTGGGCGCGGAATAGTAGATAATTTGTTGGTAGTCGATCGCGGGATAGTTGACGTGGGGCCAGGTGGGCTCGGCCATTGTCAGCCACTTCCGGTATGCTTTGAGGCGGAATTGCAGCATGAATTCCGGTTCGTTTTTCTTGGCGGAAATCAGGCGCACTACATCTTCGCTCAAGCCGCGGGGGATGGTGTCTGACTCGATGTCGGTGACAAAACCGTATTTGTAGGGCTGGTTGACTAGGGTTGTGACTGTAGAGCTCATTAATTTTGCGCTTTCGAGTGTTCTGGATAAGTCTCTCAAAGATGGCAGACGCTGAACTGTCGGGGACCCGGCCAGTTCTGGGGGCTGCTCTGGGAAGTTAAACAACAGTTTTGTTGCTTTAGTATATTTTAAGCTACATTAACAACAGTGATATTGTCAAAGTCAAATTAATAATTTTTTGTGAAGATGATGGAGACTACTCAGCAGACTTCCACGAAACAAGACATCCTGGAATATTTGCTCAAGGGGGGGCAGGGGACGGCTCTTGAGTTGGCGGAGTCTTTGGATATCAGCCCGCAGGCGATTCGCCGTCACTTGAAGGATTTGGAAGGGGAGGGGCTGATTCAGTATCAGTCGGTTCAGGCTGGGATGGGGCGGCCGCAGCACATTTATGAGCTTACCAGTCTGGGGCGCGATCGATTCCCGAATCGTTACGGCGATTTTGCAGTCTCTTTCTTGGATACTTTGGCGGAAACCGTCGGCCGCGAGCAAGTGATTACTATCCTGCGAAAACAGTGGCAGCGCAAGGCTACGGACTACCGGCGGCTAGTGGGTGCGGGTTCGCTGCAAGAACGGGTGACTAAGTTGGTGGAACTCCGCAGGGCTGAAGGTTATATGGCTGAGTGTTATCCTGTAGAATCTGTAGAGGTTGGGATCTGCGATCGCGCTGGTTTGGACGATCGATTTGTGTTGATGGAACACAACTGCGCGATTTCTAATGTTGCTGAAACTTTTCCGAGTGTCTGCGGTAATGAGTTGGAAATGTTTGCGGCGGTTTTGCCGGATTGTATTGTGGAGCGGACTCATTCGATTATTAATGGGGAACACCGCTGCGGTTATTTGATTGCAAGGAAGAAGGAAGAAGGAAGAAGGAAGAAGGAAGAAGGATGAGAATTTCAAATGCCCAATTACCAATCCTAAATTCCAATTACCAATTACTAATTACCACTTACTAATTACCAATTACCAATTTTTAATATATGGAACCGCTAGCAGATTTTTTAAAGCCGGAAGAGTGTGCCGAAGTTGATATGGCGCTGCTGTCGTCGAAGGAAAAGTTTTCGGCGCGGGTGGCAATTTATGCTTTGAGGGTTCTGAAGCAAATTTCTGGGGAGACGGGTTGGCCCGTGGCTGAGGTGACTAATGGGCAGGTGATGGATTGGATTAAGAATGATGAGAGTATTAAAGGGTCGATCGAACTTGATGCGAGTTTTGAAAACTTTTTTACGAATTTGGTGGTGGCGTCTTTGCGGCCTTTGAGGCAAATTGCGACAGAAGCCGAGATACCGATCGAACAATTAACAGTTAAGCAGGTCGTGGCGTGGTTTGAGAAGGACGGGAAGATTCGCAGAGAGCAGGGAACCGAGGCGGCTTTTTTGGATTTGTGAGTTAAAGGTCGATCTGCCGCACCCCCAAACTAGGCCTCAAACCCCGATAATTCCAGCGGTTTCGGGCGATCGAAAAAAAGTTTTGGCAAAGGGGTTGACAGACAAAGGGAAACTTGATAAGGTAATTAAGTCGAGCGAAAGAGATGCAGCGCATCAAACTCAACGCAGACACAGGATTAAAAGTTTTCAAAGCTTTCCTGGTGCTTATGATGTAATGGAACCACTCCGATCCATCCCGAACTCGGTTGTTAAACGTTGCTATGGCGAAGATACTCGGCGGGTCACTGCCCGGTAAAATAGCTCAGTGCCAGGTTAATAATAAATTAAAGCTCTTTTCCCGCAACAACGGAAAAGGGCTTTAGTTTTTTGGTGAATAATTACTCATCTACACAACAGCAAGTCTTGGGCCATTTGTAGAAATCTCAATATTCTCGGCCAGGAACAGATTTTGGGTCGATCGAACTTGATGCGAGGAAAGGAAAACTTTTTTACGAATTTGGTAATTGCGTCTTTGCGGCCTTTGAGGCAAATTGCGATAGAAGCCGAAGGGGCGATCGAACAATTAACAGTTAAGCAGGTTGTGGCGTGGTTTGTGAAGGACGGGAAGATTCCAACATAACAAGGTGTCGATGTGGCTTTTTTCGATTTGTGAGTTAAAAGTCGATCGGTCTCACTGGCAAATAATACGTCAAACTCGGCTATTGGGGGCGGTTTCGGGCGATCGAAAAAAAGTTTTGACTTTGGGGTTGACAGACCGGGGAAAACTTGATAAGGTAATTAAGTCGAGCGAAACAGATGCAGCGCATCCAGCTTAATATTAAGCAGAACGCAGACACAGGATTAAAAGTTTGAAAAGCTTTCCTGGTGCTTATGATGTAATGGAACCACTCCGATCCATCCCGAACTCGGTTGTTAAACGTTGCTATGGCGAAGATACTCGGCGGGTCACTGCCCGGTAAAATAGCTCAGTGCCAGGTTAATAATAAATTAAAGCTCTTTTCCCGCAACAACGGAAAAGGGCTTTAGTTTTTTGGGGAGTTAGGCGAAAAGAGAAAGTGAATATTACAACTAAAACCTCATCGCAGATCACCTCAAAAGTCGAACAGAAAACCTTTCGGCGGTGGGGCGCATTGTGTTAGACCGCATCACGCTTTTGCTGTTGGAAAGGGATTTGAAGGACAAACTCCGTTCCCTTACCAGGTATTGAGAAGCAATCTAACTTGCCGCCATGTTTCTCAGTGACAATCTGATAGCTAATCGGCAGCCCCATGCCCGTTCCCTTACCGACAGACTTTGTAGTGAAGAATGGATTAAAGAGTCGTTTCTGAACAGATTCAGGCATCCCCATTCCGTTATCAGAAATTGCAATTTTTACCCACTTTGAATCAATCATTGCAGTCCGAATGGTAATCTGGTTGGGATTTTCCTTGAGTTCCTGATAGGTTCGTTTGACGTTGGCTTCTTCCAGCGCATCAATGGCATTTGCCAGGATGTTCATAAACGCCTGATTGATTTGACCAGGATAGCATTCTATTAGCGGTAGATTACTATAATCACGAATTACTTGAATCGCTGGACGCTCTGATTTATCTTTCAAGCGATGCTGCAAAATCAACAATGTACTATCAATGCCCTCATGAATATCAACGGCTTTGAAGTCAGCTTCATCCATTCGTGAAAAGTTGCGGAGTGACAAAACAATCTGACGAATGCGATCCGTGCCGACTTTCATGGAGTCGAGGACTTTAGGTAGATCGGCTTGGATAAACTCCATCTCAATATCTTCCGCCTCAGCTTGGATTTCGGGTACTGGGTCGGGATAGTAATTCTGGTAGAGTTGCACCAAACCTAATAAATTGTGGGCGTATTCCTGCACATGAGTCAGGTTGCCGTGAATGAAGTTGACTGGATTGTTGATTTCGTGTGCCACCCCTGCCACCATTTGCCCCAAAGCAGACATCTTTTCGCTTTGCACCATTTGAACATGAGTGCGTTGCAGTTCCTCTAAGAGTTGTTGCAACTGCGTATTTTTGTCGCTGATCTCTTGGGTTCTTACCTCCACTTGAGATTCAAGGGTTTGGCTGTAGTTTTCCAGTTGTTCGTTGGCTGTTTTCTGTTGCTGTAACAGTTGTTGAACAGCGCGAATTAATTGGTTAAAAGCATTAGCAAGCGTTCCAATTTCATCATTTTGCTCAACAGTCGCTTGTAACTCAAAATTAGACTCTTCAGTGGCTCGTCGGGCAACGCTGGTCAGAGATTGAATGGGTTGGGCAATTGCTCGGCTGGTCAAAACTGCCAAAAGAATGGCGATCGCAACAGACAATCCAATGCTCGCCGCCACAATTTTCTCTGAAACTGCGTTCGCTTGTTGTTGCGAGCTTTCTGCTTCTTCAAGTTGTTGGTAAGCTTGGTCAATTAAACCCACCAAATCATCCGAGATGCCATCGAATTCAAGCGCCAAATCGCTGTTGGTAAATTCCAAGATCAGCGCTTGGGCTTGCTCAACATCAGTGGGTGATGCGAGATTCAGGTTGCGAATTTGTTCAACTCGGCGTTCTAATTCCTGTGAGTAGCGTTGTGGTATAGGGTCATAGGTTTGCAACAAGGCTGTAATCGTTGCGTGACGCACACCAGCTTGTAGGGTAGGAGACTTTGCCACAAATGCCTTAAGTTCAGCCCAAATTCCTTGGATTTCAGCTTTATGCTTCAGCAAGTGAGCATATTCATCTTGAAATTTTTCTGGGTATTGCGCTAGAGGAATGAGTTGTTGTTGGTGGGTTCGGGTTTGGAGAACACGAGATTGTAGGCGATGCAGAAGTTCCACTTCGTTGCGTACGTGTTCTTCTTGCTCTTGAGCCTGTTTTTGATAGTAACGCCCAACTCCAAAACCAGCAATTGTTCCAGACACAGCAATGCCTAGAGCAAGGGCGTATCCTAAACCGATCTTTTGCCCAACTCTGAGACTGGATAACCGTTGTCCTAAACTCTGGTGCACCATATAACCTTCTCTAGCCCTACAGGAGATTTGCTTGACCAAGTGCCCCTATTTGCTCATTTTAAGCCTTTAAGTTTGAAAACGGAAAACTCCTATGTTTAGGATAGGTTTTCCCTTACAGGGTTTACGTCTTGAATTTACGCTTTTCTAAAGGCTCTACCTAAACCGTGTACAAGCCCGAAGTAGCTGGCCACCGCGCCACTTCTAAAGCTATCCCCAAACGACGAACATCTTTTTTGCATTCTCAATTAGCAAAACTATCCGAATTCCACCGGATCAAATTTCGTGCAAAATTCGCCTCAGCGTTAGTTGCCCACCCTAAAGTCTCCCCCTGCTCTTGAGTTAGATGAACTGCTATAGCTTTTACTGTAGCTTAAATTCGCTATGCGGCTCATTAGTCCTTACTTCCAAGCGAGCGACTTCCTTGAACCATTTTGCCCAAGCTTTAGCAATATCGTCTGGGAGTTTGGGCTCAGCTATTGTATTTTGGTGCTTGTGCATCACAAAGTCTATGAAGTCGCTGACTTCTGGCAAGAATGATTCGGGAAGTTGCTGCAATAAGGGCGATCGTAATATCACGAATACTCATCATAATTGCCTCTTTCAGCCGCATTGATTTTAATACAATAATCTCATGAATAAGCCTCTACAGTAATCTGCCAATCATTATCCACTTTTTGGACATGGAGGCTAGGAAGGGTCTGAAGTATTTCAATCAATTTCAGATCAGGACACACGCTTCGTATGACAGTTCGTATTGGTTGCTTATAATCCTCGTGAAACTTTTTACTCAATACTGCAATTGTCACAAAATTCTCAGGCTGATTTACCATCAAACTCTCGATAATTTCTATCAAAGCGATTTCCAAGTCATTTACTGATTTAATGTCAAGAATTAAGATTCGCTGATATTTTGAAATCCTTTGAACTTGGCGAGGTGAGATATCTTCAGTACCCTCAGCCTTCACTATCGTTGGCAAGCTTTCATAGACTTTCTCAGGTCGCTTACGCTTCATTCGGTCTTTGATTGAGGTTGCTTGATACTCGTCAAAACTAGGGACTACTGCCTGAAGAAGAGCTACATAAAACTCTTGCGGTATTGGAGTGCCGTAGATCGAAAAGCGCCCGCTACTTGTCAAAAGACTCCTCAAACCGTAGCTATAACCTTGAACTTTTGCCACTACTTCAAGTGACACTCCATACTTTTTATAAAATATCTCCGTGAGCCTAGCCACGGAAATCCAGGGATTGCCGTTCCTACTGGATTCAATAGCCATGAGGTTTTCCAGCTCTTCGAGTAGCAGTGGTAGCCACGAGGACGGATCTTGATGAGACTCCATTTTTTTTAATTACACCTCAGTAACAATGGGCGTGACACATAACTACAAGTTTATTGCCGACTATTCCATAATTCTTTGAGTTTGGCTTCCCTCACCGGAAGAAGTCTGAGTTTCTCATGAAACTTCACAGTCATTTAAATCTTCGAGAGGTTCATCAAAATCATCTGACATCCAGATTTTATCTTTCCAAATTCCAAGTCCGCCTCGCTTTGTCGGCTTTTCTTGAGTTGAGTTTTTAGCCTGCTTTTCGATCAAAAACTCAATATAATGAAGCACTTCTGTCTGAAGAGACTCAGGGAGTTCTGCTAATTTTTCTAAAATGACTGGCTGTATCATGGTTTCTGCTCGCGATCGCCCTATCTATTCCATTAAAGCACCAACACCCAATGTCAGCAACAGAATACCCCATCATCTAGCCCGATCGCCCCCGCCTCCCAAATTGCGATCGCCACACGATCACTGACACCATCATCATTGTGCAACTTGCCTAAAATCGCCCGATCGACTATTGTTCCTAGTAGATATCATCTTGATATAACAACCAACAAAAACATGACTGCAATATTACCGCCTTGGATAGTTTTAGACTCCCTATTGCACAACTGGCTACTAGAAGATATCGGTAGGGGCGATCGCACAACATCGGCCTTATTCCCCGCAAACAGCATCCAGGGTACTGCTAAATGGATTGTCAAAGAAGCTGGTGTCATTGCCGGATTGCCAATTGCCGATCGCACATTTAAACTTTTAGACAGCAGCCTCTGTTTCATCCCGCAAGTACCGGAAGGGAAACTGTGCCAAAAAGGAGAAGTAATCGCCGAGATTTCCGGCAATTTCGACGCGCTGCTAACCGGAGAAAGAGTAGCATTAAACTTGGCAATGCGTTTGAGCGGCATCGCTACATTAACTCAGAAATATGTTGACAAAATTGCCGACTTGCCCGTGCAATTGGTGGATACGCGCAAGACGACGCCGGGGTTGAGATTGTTGGAAAAATACGCAACTCAAATCGGCGGTGCTTGCAATCACCGGATGGGATTAGATGACGCGGTGATGATTAAAGACAATCACATTGCGGCGGCTGGGGGAATTGCAGAGGCGATCGCCCTAATTCGCAATTCTATCCCCTATCCGCTGACGATCGAAGTCGAAACCGAAACTCTCGCTGAGGTAGAGACAGCTTTGCAGCACAAAGCCGATATTATCATGTTAGATAATATGTCCTTTGATTTGATGCGGCAGGCTGTGGCAATAATTCGCCAAAAGAGCGATCGGGTAAAAATTGAAGCTTCCGGCAATGTTACTTTAGAAACAATTAGAAGTGTCGCCGAAACCGGAGTAGACTATATTTCTACCAGTGCTCCGATTACGCGATCGACTTGGCTGGATTTGAGCATGAAAATTCAGAGTCATTAGTCATTAGTCAGCAGTCATTAGTGAGAGAAAATATGGCTAATACCAAATCCGGCTTTAATAGCCTCTTTATTCTTTAGTCCCCCTCCGATCAGACGAAAGTTTGACTCTTAAGCGATTTCAATCGACGAATAATTCAAGAGACAACTTATCTGTTAGCTAATGACTAATGATGATATAATGTCCGATAAATTAACCCTAATATCCCGGTCGGGGCGGGTTTTTGAGATTGTCAATTATTGGCAGGTATTGTTGGTGAACCCGCCCCTACAAAAATCGCTGTCGATCGATCGGACATGATATGACTAATGACTAATGACTAATGACTAATGACTAATGACTCTTAACGATTACTTCGAGATAAAATGAACCCAAAAATTACCGTCAGGTATACAGAGGCTGCGGATTAAGCGGTAAGTATAGTGCAAGTAAGCACCGCTGACACTTGTATCGTAGCCAGTTCGGAACCACTCGCCATAGGGATCGTGGACGAAGAATCCCTCGCTGTCGTAGCCTGATGCAACTATAATGTGACCGAAAGACGTGAAGTATCCGTGGATGACAGCGGGATTTCCGCTGGCTAGCCAATCTTGAACGTCATCAATAGTTGCATTCTCGGTAAAGAAATCTTGAGCGCCGTAATCTCTAACAATCTTTGCTAAATCGTAGGGGTCCCAGCGACTGTAACCTTTGGCGATCGCATATTCGTAGAGTTCGTCTTCATATTGCCCGCTTTGTTTGCGCCGTGGCACTTTCAAAAAGTCCATACACATCGCTAATGAAGTTACATTGCAAGAACCTGTAGGATTATTCAAGTTATCCATTTGCGATCGATAAGGAATGCCAAGCCTAACAGTTGGGGGATTCGGTTTGGGAAAAAACAGAACGCCGTCTTGAGTAATTTGAGCGTGCCCTCCGAAAACATACCAAACCCCTGAACCTTTGAAAGACTCGTTGCGGAGAGCAACTCTGATGTGACCGCGAGTGGGAGCAAAAGCCAGGATCTCAAACTCTTTTCCTGCTGGTATTGCTTGTTTTTCCGAGTCCTGAAGTTGAGAAGACGCCAGCGGTTTCGATTTCAAAATCGTGTCTCTAAGCGTTTTCAGGATCAGGGGATGTGTGGGAATCTCCTCTGGTTTGGTTTCGATTAGCTTTTTGGCTGTGACAGCTCCCAAAAAACCAGCTTCGCCGCACTTCATCAGAGTTTGAAATCGGTGGAGTGCAGCAGTAGAGAGAGGGCCAAATTCCCCGTCTACGGGAGGCTTCAGTAAACCCAGGTCAATGAGGCGGCTTTGAATTTGGGCACTGAGTTCGTCGTTAGCAGCGATTGCTTTGACATCGTACCTAATGTTTGAGTTGAGAAAGTTTTGTAATTTCATGCTTGCGTGCCCCTGTCAATCGATTTTAGATTTTAGATTTTAGATTTTAGATTTTAGAATTACGACCGCAGATAAATCCGGTGGCCCCATACCAAATTGCTCGATTGTCAATAATACCCTGTTTATCGTCTCATAAAATTACGGTAATTTTGCCGCTCAATCGATTTTAGATTTTAGATTTTAGATTTGAGAATTACGATCGCCGATCAATCTGGTTTCCCTAGACTAAATTGCTGGCTCGTCAATAATTCCCAGTTTATCGTCTCATAAAATTACGGTAATTTTACCGATCGCACGTACCTTAAAGGCTTCATATTCATTATTTGATACAAAACCTTCAAGGCGCGGGCCGATCGAATTTCACGCACTATTGACTAAAAATCCCTGGTGCGCGTTGACATTGTTTCTACCGAATTCCGAATGCCGTTGGATGCCTCAAAAGCAGAGGGATGGGAGAATTGCCCTGTTGAGGCGAAGTCAGATTTATGCTTCGTCCGGGCGAATTACCACCACACCCATCGCGTCGGGAGACAGATATTTGACAGCGGCTTCTCGCAGATCCTCGGCAGTCTGAGCTTGGATGCAGGCGGCATAGTTGAGGGCGGGAGCGATATCTCCTACCATCGACTGATAGTAACCGTATAAACTTGCTCGATCGCTCGGAGTTTCGTTACCAAAGATAAACCGATTTGCTACTTGAGTGCGGATGCGGGAAATTTCGGCATCTGTCACCAGTTCGGTTTGGAGAGTGCGGATGTGTTGGACGATGGCTGCTTCCACTGCTGGCAAGTTTTCTGTCGCTAGTTGAGCGGAAATTGAGAATACACCGCCAAGTCGCTGAGTCATGTTGCTGACCGAAATTGACGAGACTAGCCCTTTTTCTTCGCGCAAATCCTGAACCAAGCGAGTTGTGCGGCCGTGACCCAATATTGTCGCCAAAACGTCGAGGGCATAAGTTTCTGACATTTCCATGAAACCTGGCACTCGCCACATCACGATCAGTCGGGCTTGCTGAAGGGCAGAGTCTACAAATTCGCGGCGGACTGTTTCTGTAAACGGTGATTCTTGGCCGTAGTTCAGGATTTGGGGTTCTGGGTGAAAGTTGCCGACAGCGGGCACATTTATTTTGTTGTTTTGTGCTGTACTTTTTGCTGCAAAACTGTCTGCGACAATTTCTATTAGTCGATCGACTGGCAAATTGCCGACAGCTACGGCTGTCATCGCCCCTGGGTGATATCTGGTGCTGTGGAAATCCCGCATTTGTTGCGCTGTCAACTGTTCGATTACCGCAGTCGGGCCGAGTACCGGTCGCTTGTAGGGGAGGACTTCAAATGCTAATTCCATCGATCGCTGATAGGTGCGGCGGCGGGGATTGTCTTCCGATCGTCTAATTTCTTCTAACACTACCAGCCGTTCTCGATCGAAGGCGTCGTCGGGAATGCTGGCGTTGAGCAACACATCGACTTGCAGGGGAGCTAGTTCGGCAAAATCTTTAGGAGCTGTGGTGATGTAGTAGTTAGTGTAGTCTTGGCTGGTGGCAGCATTGGTGACAGCGCCGCGTTGCTCGATCGCGCGCTCAAATTCGCCACTGGGAATGCTGGGAGTTCCCTTAAAAATCATGTGTTCTAAAAAGTGAGCCATCCCGTTAATGTCGTCTGGTTCGACGGCTGAGCCTAAATTGAGCCACACGCTGAGGTTAACAGCATCGACCGGCAAGTGTTCGGCTATAACGGTGAGGCCGTTGGGGAAATGGCGGATTGTTGGGGCGTTGAGGGGCGATCGGGCTGAGGTTTTGAGTAGGGTGGATGTCATTGTGCTTTTAAATTGATCTTGTTCTCTATATCTTAAAGCGTCTTTAACGAAGGGCTCAGGCATTCGGCATTTGGCGGGAAAAATGCAATTGGATATGGAGGGTAATCCACGCACCGAGTTTTTGGTCTCGCGGAAGAAGTCTTGTTAACGTATTTCTGCGATCGCGATCGTTAATTTATCCTAATAGTTGCCCAAGTCCTCAGTTTTTTGGTGACAACATTCGATGGAAAATCGAAGATTGAATAAAAACTTAGTATTTCCACAAGCAGCTTTTCAACGATTTTGGCGATCAACTTCGGGGAAAATCGGCTTAATTTTGACTGTAGCGCTGACGATCGCGGCACTGTTGGCCCCCCTACTTTCCCCTTACGATTCGGCGGTCGATCGAGATTATTTGTCGCGCTTAGTGGCTCCTAGCGCTAAACATTGGTTTGGCACCGACGGTTTGGGGCGAGATTTGTTGGTGCGGGTGTGGCACGGATTGGGGATATCTTTACTTGTTAGCCTGGTTTCTGTGGGTGCGGGTTTAATTGTGGGAACGCTTTTGGGGCTGGTGGCCGGGTATTTTCGGGGGTTGCTGGAAATTGCGATCGGCACTTTGGCGGATATTTTGTTAGCTTTTCCTTCGATTTTACTGGCGATCGGCGTTGTTACCGTCACCGGGCCGAGCCTGCAAAGCGTAATTATCGCTGTCAGCCTCGTGCAAATTCCGATTTACATCCGCTTAACTCGCAGTATGGTGCTGTCTCTGCGGGAACAAGAATTTGTTTTGGCTGTCAAGGCCTTGGGCGCCAGCGACTTACGGATTATTTTTCGCCACATTTTGCCGGGAAGTCTCGCGCCTCTAGTTGTACAAGCAACTCTTTCGACTGGTACGGCGACACTAGAGGCTGCTGGTTTGGGTTTTTTGGGTTTGGGCGCACAGCCGCCGGTTCCTGAGTTGGGGACGATGCTTTCTGATGCTTTTAAGGGCGGATACGCTCTTTCGTCTCCTTGGACTATTTTGTTTCCCGGTTTGCTGATTACCTTGACTGTTCTGGGTTTCAACCTTTTGGGCGACGGGCTGCGAGACGCTTTAGACCCCAGATCCAATGCTGCAGCAAGGAAATAGCAATATTCAGAACTTACGCAGCAAGCACAGTATTTGAGCCATACTGTGCGTCCTCTAAAAATTGTTCAGGTATGCTCAAACTTTTGGCGGGAGTTGAAGCCATTTCAAAGTCGTAGCCTGGGCTGCCGACTGAGGTGATACCCGCTATGACTGGCTGCATTAAGATTAGCCCGGATAGGTGGCTGTCGCGCCCGATCGCGATCGTTAATTCTGCGACTGATTTATTGACTTTTTGCACCAGCAAACTCACAAAGGCTTGCCTCAAAATAGTGGCCATTTCCGGGGTGGGGTTAACCTGTTCGTCTGGAACGCCTTCAATGGCGATACCGCGAATGTCTGAACCATGTTGCAACTTTTTTAAGTTATACTTTTGCACTATAATCAATAGTAACTTGTCAGCTAAGTATCAGTTTACGACAAATTTTAACCAGGAATTGTTAGCTTTGCTATCATCAACAAATAGGCAAGCTTTAACAGCGACTTACAAAAGTTATTTAAAGCGCTAACCCAACATGAATTATCTCAAATCCGGTTAGAAATCAATGATATACAAGTGCGCTCCTCCCGCTCGCTATCGAAAGCAAGGCGGGAGAGTGGGAAAGTGGGAGGATTTCTCTTGTGCCATCTTCCCTTTTCCTTCGATGTTCGGGGATTATTTCAAGGAACAAATCCGCACTCTGACTATCATGCCACTGCTATTCAAAGCGCACAGAAATCAGCTTCTTTGTAAAACTCCCCAGTTCTTTTTTCAAACAGTAGTCTAGTTCTCTTGCCCACTTTCGTTTTAATAAAGCCTTGATTTGTTACCTTCCACTGAAGAATTAGGCAGGGTTACGCCACGGTGAATCTTCGGTGTAAGCTAAAGCTACTCGTTTTAGTTCGCGACTATTCCAGTCATCTTCTGCGATTTGAACTTTAGTTTTAGCAGTTTCCGGCGTAAAAGGTGGCAGTGGTGGTTTAGTTTCCATCGGGTTGAATGATTTTGCTCCTTTTCAAGGAGTCATCGAACCTAGCATAATAATGAACACAGCACAAGACCACTATAACCAGCAACTTGCTGCCGTTTACAGTTGGATGTCAGGAAATCCTGAAGGAGCGATCGAACGAAATCACGCTCTTTTTTGTCAATTGGGGCTCGACTCCGCACCGCGAGGATTAGCCATTGATTTAGGTGCAGGCTCAGGATTTCAATCTATTCCTTTAGCGAAATTAGGCTTTTCGGTAGTAGCTATAGATTTCTGTGATGCCCTACTTTCAGAGTTACGCGATCGCGCTAAACATCTTTCCATCCGTACCATTCACGACGATCTGCTTAATTTCTCGCAACATATTCAGGAACAGGCGCAGCTCATTGTTTGCATGGGCGACACACTTACACACCTAGAATCATTGAGTGCTGTCGATTCATTACTTTTGGACATTGAGCGCTCGCTGATTGAGAATGGGATGTTCATTTTAACTTTCCGCGATTATGTTTCAGCGGAGCTTCAGGGAACTCAGCGTTTTATTCCTGTACAAAGTGATGAAGGTACAATCCTCACTTGTTTCTTGGAGTATCAGGAAAACAGCGTAGCAGTCCATGACTTACTCTATCAAAAACAGGGCGATCGGTGGTCATTCAGTGCCAGTTCTTACCAAAAACTGCGGCTCAATAAAAATTGGTTGTGCGATCGGCTATCTGAAATAGGTTTACAGGTACTTCAGAACGAGATGATTAATGGAATGGTTTGTATCATTGCCAAGAAATTATATTAAAGACTTTATATTAAAGACAACCGAGACTCGCTGTAGTGACTGTTCCGAAATTTACAGCCCCATCCAGGGCTTAGAAACTGAAATCTCAGGAAACCTGATATGAAACTCCTCCGATGGCTGACATTGTGCTTCCTCTCCTTGGCGCTCACCCTCTGGCTGGGTTGTTGCTCCTGGGCACCCCAAATCCAGGCGGTGACGCTCAATTTGGCTGTGTCAGGCATGGTTCGCACTGCCGTGGAGGAAATCGATCAAGTCTATCAGCAGGAACACCCCCATATCTGGTTGAATCCGATATTTGCCGGAGCTGCCTTAATCCGGGCAGCCGTTGACCAGGGAGAACCTTTTGATGCGGTTTGGTTCGCCGATATTGCACCGCTGGATGTGTTGCAAGCCCAAGGGCTAATTCTGCCCGAAAGCCGTCGGGAGTTAGTGACCACCGATATTGTGGTGATTGCTGCGGCTGATTCTGCGGTGCAACTGACTGATTTGCACGAGTTAGCGAGCGATCGCCTCAAAACGGTGGCAATGGGCAACAAAGATTTGTCGGCTGGCAAATATAGCCACGCCATTCTGAGTCGGTTAGGCATCCTTCAGGCTGTGGAGTCCAAGGCAGTCTGGGCAAAGGTGGATGTGCGGGAAGTCTTGCGAGCCGTCGAGCAGGGAGAGGCAGAGGTGGGCATTACCTTTCTGCCAGAAGCCAAAGCCTCTGCCAAGGTCAAGGTGTTAGCCACCGTATCGCCCGACCTCTATGAGCCACTTCGCTCCGGTGCCGCTGTGGTTAAAACCTCTCCCCATCTTCAGGAAATGCAGGCGTATCTGGACTTTTTAAGCACCGATCGGGCAATGGCAGTCTTTCAAAAATTTGGACTCCGCCCTCTGGGGTCTTAGATCGACGAAACTAAGCACGAGACAGATATGTTGAAACAACCCTCTAACTTTCTCAAAACCGTTGCCGGGAGCCTGGGAGCAGCTACTTTCCTGGCAGTAGCAGTGAGTGGAATCGCATTTTGGAGCGCTAACCGCACCTTAGAAACTAACCGCCAGATCGCCCAACATCTAAAAGCGCTCAATTGTTTGGAAGCGTTGACCAGTGCATTTCAGGATGCTGAAAAGATCCAGCGGCAATACCTGCTCGCGCAAAACAAAAATGACTTGAGGAAATTTGGGCTTCGGACGATCGATGTCGATCAAGAATTGCGACAATTGCAAAGGTTGCTAGAGAACGATCCCCGCCAACAGGCAGCTACCAAGCGCCTGGAAGAATTTCTCCTGCGTCGCCTGGAGCAACTGCGGCAGGGCGTGGAACTCCGGGACACCAAAGGGCTGGCGGCGGCGATCGATCGCACCCCCCCACGACTGCTCGACGAGATGACGCTGCTGACCCAGCAGATCGAAGCGATCGAAACCGTAGGGTGGCGACAGAAACAGCAAGTTGCCACCCACACAACCCTTCTGGCAATGATGGCATTTCTGGTGGGCATCGTCCTCAACCTAGGAATTATTTTGTGGACTTACCGCCTGATTTGCAGTGAAATCCTGAAGCGGAATCAAGCCGAAACCGACCTTCAGCAAAGTAACCAGACGTTTCAAAACCAGACTAGCCTGTTGCAACTAATCCTCAACAGCATGAGCGATGCCGTGGTCGTTGTCGATGAAAACGGTCGATTCCTGGTGTTTAACCCCGCTGCCGAGCAGATTTTTGGCAAAATAACCGACGGCCAGCCGGAAGAATGGTCAGAGCAGTATGGACTGTTTCTATCCGATGGGGTAACTCCGCTCCCAACAGAGCAAATTCCCTTAGTGCGGGCTGTTCGGGGTGAGCAGGTAGACAATATGGAAATCTTTACTCGTCATCGCCATGCCCCAAAGGGTTTCTGGCTGACACTTAGTAGCAGACCGCTCAAAGATGCCAGTGGTGCATTGAAAGGGGGAGTTGTTGTGTGCCGCGATATTAGCGATCGTAAGTTGGTAGAACTAGAGATATTGCGCGCAAAAGAAGCTGCCGAAGTTGCCAACCGCACCAAGAGCGAGTTTCTTGCCAACATGAACCACGAACTCCGCACCCCCCTCAACGGCATCCTCGGCTATACCCAAATCCTCCAGCGCGACCCCGGCACCACCGCCAAGCAGATGAAAGGATTGGGGGTGATTTATCAATGCGGTTCCCATTTACTCACCCTGATCAACGACATTCTAGATTTGTCCAAGCTGGAAGTGCAAAAGATGGAACTCTATCCCCAGGATTTCCATCTGGCTAACTTCCTCTCTTCTACTGTGGATATTTGCCGCGTCAAGGCAGTGCAAAAAGGCGTAGAGTTTCATTACCAGCCCGCGAGCAACCTGCCCACTGCCGTCCATGCTGACGACAAACGCCTGCGGCAAGTGTTGCTCAACCTGCTCAGCAATGCGGTCAAATTTACCGATTTTGGCACCGTCACGTTTCGGGTAGAAGTGGTGGACTCAGAAGACTCAAATTCACAACTCAAAACTCAAAACTCAAAACTTTCAAGAATTCGCTTCCTAATTAAAGACACTGGCATTGGCATTGCCCCAGACAAACTCTCCACGATTTTCTTACCCTTTGAGCAGGCCGGGAAACGCGATCGCAACATCGAAGGTACTGGACTAGGACTTGCCATCGGTCAACAAATCCTCCAGAAAATGGACAGCGAAATTCACGTCGAGAGTGTAGTGGGCCAGGGCAGCAGTTTTTGGTTTGAGATCGACTTGCTTCCAGCATCGGATTGGACAACACAAAATGCGATCGCCAACCATAAGGTTATTGGTTATCAGGGCGAACGACGCAAAATTCTGGTCATTGACGATCGCCAAGAAAACCGTCTGGTGGCAGTGAATATGTTGGAACCGCTAGGCTTCAAGCTGACAGAAGCTGATAATGGGCAGGCAGGTTTGGATACCACTATCCAGACGCGACCCGACTTGATTATTACCGATGTACATATGGCGATTATGGATGGCTTAGAAATGACCCGTCGCCTGCGACAATTGCCAGACTTTGCCCAAACTCCGATCATTGCCTCCCCTGCTACCCTGTCTCAGGTGGATATACAGGAAAGTCTCGATGCAGGGTGCAATAGCTTTTTCCCTAAACCGATCGAGTTTACTGGGTTGCTTGCCGAATTGCAGCGATATCTACAATTGCAGTGGATTTATGAAACCGAAACAGAGGCGACTCAACCCGCTGTCAGCAACGCCGATGAGGTTAGCATGATAATACCACCTGCTGCAGAACTGGCAACTCTCTATGCTGCCGCTCAGGGTGGTTTTATGACCGATATCCAGCAGGAAGCCCATCGCTTGAAGCAATTAACGCCGGAATATATTGCCTTTGGGAACCGAGTTCTAGAACTGAGTCAACAGTTTGATGAGGAAGCCATTCTGCGTCTAATCGAGCCACGGGTTTAGCCACTTAATATCGATCCACCATGAACCATTCATCCCTTCAATACGTTTAGGAGTTTGCTAATGTCAGCCTATTCAATCTCTCAAGAAAACACGATCTTAGTAGTAGATGATACCCCAACCAATCTGCAAGTATTGTTTGATGTGTTGAGCGAACAGGGCTACCGGGTGGCGATCGCCAAAAATGGTGAAACTGCCCTGCAACGAGTGCAATCGTCTGAGCCAAATTTGATTTTGCTGGATGTGATGATGCCAGGGATCGATGGTTTTGAAACCTGTCAGCGGCTCAAAGCTAATCCCGCCACTCGCGATATTCCAGTTATTTTCATGACCGCCCTCTCCGACTCGGTGGATCAGGTCAAAGGGCTGAGCCTGGGTGCTGTAGACTACATTACCAAGCCGATTCAGCATGAAGAAGTCTTGGCACGGATTCGGGTGCATCTCCAACTGCGGAATGCTACCCGGATCATGGAACAGCGCACCAACGAACTCAACCAGGCTTTAGAAAGTTTCAAGCAAGCCCAAGTCCATCTAGTGCAAGGTGAAAAAATGTCTGCCCTAGCCCAATTGGTGGCGGGAGTGGCACACGAAATCAACAACCCGGTGAATTTCATTCAAGGCAACCTGAACTATGTCAAACAATACACTCAGGAGCTGCTGGACTTGGTGCAACTGTACCAGAAGCACTATCCCAATCCGGTAGCAGAAATCCGAGAGCGGGCAGAATACCTGGATCTGGAATTTTTGCAAGAGGATTTTTGGAAGGTGCTGGGTTCGATGAGAATGGGGAGCGATCGGATTCGCCAACTGGTGCTCTCCCTGTGCAACTTCTCCCGCCTTGATGAAGCGGACTGCAAATCTGTTGATATCCATGCAGGTATCGACAGCACTCTGTTGATTTTGCAACACCGTCTGAAAGCCAGACCCGATTTTCCTGCCATCCAAGTCATCAAAAACTACGGGCAATTACCGGAGGTTGAATGCCACCCCAGTCAACTCAACCAGGTATTCATGAATATCATCAGTAATGCGATCGATGCCTTGCAGACATCAGGTGTCAGGGATAACCAACAACCTACCATTACCATCAGCACCTCGATCAGTAGTGCTAATTCGATCGCGATTAGCATTGCCGATAATGGAGTCGGTATCCCGGAACTCATTCGCTCTCAACTATTCGATCCGTTCTTCACCACCAAACCCGTGGGCAAAGGCACTGGTTTGGGACTGTCGATCAGTCATCAAATCGTCACTGAAAAACACGGTGGCAAGATTGAGTGTGATTCCACTCTGGAGAAGGGCACTAAGTTTGTCGTACAGATTCCGCTGCGGCAGGTCATGGCACAGGTTGCTTAAAATAACTGTTAGGGTTGCCGCAACAATTATCAATCAATTTGAATACTCTTTATCTTAGAGAAGGCTCTCCTGAGTTTATGGTGTAAAATGTACATACTAATACATTTACCATTATGAGCTTCCATCTAGACTATCTATT
>NZ_JAUBTK010000054.1:0-53346 GCF_036702455.1 Microcoleus sp. D2_18a_D3 | reverse complement strand
TTTAATAATTTTAGGAATCGCGTATTAGCTTGCTTTTCTGATTAGATAAACTTATAACCATAAGTTCAGGAGAGCCGTATGATTTTACATTTTTGCGGGGAAATCAAGGGAGTTTTTAACCGCAGATGTTGGCGGATGGACGCGGATCAACGCAGATGTAAGGGCCAAAATATGCGGTAGCAGCCTGCGGAGATTCTGGCAGACGGAAGCGATCGAATTGAGGATTAGGCCTCGATCCCCCCTAGCCCCCCTTAAAGAAGGGGGGGACAAGATTCCGATCAAAGTCCCCCTTCTTAAGGGGGATTTAGGGGGATCGAGACTCGGCGATAAACGAGAGATACAAAGAGTTTTTATTTCCTACAAAAAACCCAGATTAACCCAACCCTTCAAGCAACAAATTGCGAGCACTTTCCAACGCTTCCTGCAACTTACTTGCATCGCGTCCCCCAGCCTGCGCCAAATTAGGCCGCCCGCCGCCTTTTCCGCCGCAAATTTGAGCAATTCCCCCGATAAACTTGCCAGCTTGCAATCCTTTCTTATTAACTTCAGGACTAAAAGCAGCCACCAAACTTACCTTGTCGGGTTCAGGAATTGAGGCCAAAACAACCGCAGCATTTCCTAACTTTTGCTGCAATCTTTCTGCCGCAGTTTTCAGCGCTTCTGTATCCACATCACCCAATTGAGCTACAATGATTTTGAATTCGCCGAGATCCTCAGCCGCACTCAGCAACTGGTCGGATTTCGCGATCGCCAATTCCGACTTCACAGCAGCCAAATGTTTCTGAGTATCCTTCAACTCATTCTGCAAATTAGTAATCCGGTTCGGCAATTCTTCAGGCTTCGCCTTAAATCGATCGCCCAAATCGCGCACTACCTTATCCCGCACGTTCAAATAGTCCAAAACAGCTTGACCGGAAACCGCTTCAATCCTGCGAGTTCCCGCCGCTACCCCCGCTTCAGAAACAATCTTAAACAGCCCGATTTCTGCCGTATTGCTGACGTGAGTTCCGCCGCACAATTCCATCGAAACCCCCGGAAAATCGATAACCCGCACCACGTCGCCGTACTTCTCGCCAAACATCGCAGTTGCGCCTTTTTCCCTCGCTTGGGCGATCGGCATTTCTGCAACGACCGCAGCGTGCGCTTCAGCAATCCAACTATTAACTAAATCCTCAATTTTCTGCAACTCTTCTGCTGTGACAGCGCGCGGAGAATTGAAATCAAACCGCAATCTTTCTGACGATACCAGCGAACCAGCTTGCGAAATCGAATCGTCCACAATTTTTCGCAAAGCTGATTGTAATAAGTGAGTTGCTGTGTGGTTAGCCTGAATTCGGCGGCGACCGCTATTGTCAATCTTCGCAGTAATACTATCGCCAACTTTCAGGGTTCCCCGTTCCACAAAGCCGAAATGCACGAAGAAATCCGATTCCTTCTTCACATCATCAACTCTTACCAACAAACCATCACCATTATCTCCGCTTTTCAAATAACCTTTATCCCCAATTTGTCCGCCGGATTCAGCATAAAACGGCGTTTGGTTCAAAACAACTTGTACCTCAGTGCCTGCGGCTGCTTCCTCCACAGATTTGCCGTCAACCAAGATAACTTCCACCTCAGCTAAACTCGACAATTCAGCATAACCAACAAATTCAGTTCCCTGGATTGTTTCAGCCAACTTATCCAAAGAACCCTGCACGGTTAAATCGATTGTTTGGCGAGCATCTTTAGCGCGAGTTTGCTGTTCCTTCATCGCCCTTTCAAAGCCCTCCAAATCCACAGAAATTCCCTGTTCCTCAGCAATTTCTTGAGTCAGTTCTAAGGGGAAACCGTAGGTATCGTAAAGAGTGAAAGCATCTTGACCGCTGATTTGTTGGTTGGTTTGCTGTTTTGTGCGATCGACAATTTCCTCCAGCAGCTTCTCTCCGCGTTCCAAAGTCTTGAGAAACTGCGCTTCTTCCCTTGCCAATTCCGCCTTAATTTGAGCTTCCCGCTGCCGCACGTTCGGATAAGCAGCTTCCGAAAGGGCGATCGCACTTTCAGCCACCCGCACCGTAAATTCGCCCTGAATTCCAATCAGTCGCCCGTGGCGCACCACCCGGCGAATCAACCGCCGCAAAATGTAACCCCGGCCCACATTCGACGCGCGAATTTCGTCCGCAATCATGTGCACCACAGCCCGAATGTGATCGCCAATTACTTTCAGCGAAACCTTGACTTTTTCATCGCTATTGTGGTAATCAATCCCGGCAATTTCTGCGGCCGATTGAATTATCGGAAAAATCAAATCTGTTTCGTAATTATTGGGGACTTTCTGGAGGATTTGCGCCATCCGTTCCAGTCCCATGCCAGTATCAATATTTTGATTTTGCAGCGGTGTTAAATTACCCTCTGCATCTTTATTGTACTGCATGAAAACCAGGTTGTAGAATTCAATAAACCTGCTATCATCTTCGAGGTCAATATTGTCGCCTCTCTCTGGGTGGAAATCATAGTAAATCTCGGAACAGGGGCCGCAGGGGCCTGTCGGGCCGGATTGCCAGAAATTGTCATCTTCTCCCATGCGCTGAATGCGATCGCCCGGAATGCCAATTTCATCGCGCCAAATCGCAAAAGCTTCGTCATCTTCTCGGAAAACACTAACAACCAAATTAGACGCTGGTAAACCGAAAACTTCCGTGGAAAGTTCCCACGCCCAGGCGATCGCCTGTTTCTTGAAATAATCCCCGAAACTGAAGTTGCCCAACATTTCAAAAAACGTGTGGTGGCGGGCGGTGCGGCCGACGTTTTCAATGTCGTTGGTGCGGATGCACTTTTGAGAAGTCGTGGCGCGCGGTGATTCGGCGGCGCGCTGTCCGAGAAATATCGGCTTGAATTGTAGCATTCCGGCGATCGTCAGCAACACCGTCGGATCTTCGGGCACCAAAGAAGCACTCGGCAATATCTTATGTCCCCGCTGAGCATAAAAGTCGAGGAAGGTTTGGCGGATTTGGCTGCCACTGAGAAACTTAGGAGAAATAGACATGACAAAAACACTTAAGTATTGTAAAAGTTTATTGAGTTCATAAGCAATTATAGACAACAATGGTATCATATTGCTATAAATGTTGAACAAGGAATAAGTACAACTCAAAGAACGGAAGTCTCAAATGCAGCTAACAGAGAGGCATATCATTAAATCGACGGAACCTCGTTTTGCCGAAATAGACCAACTAGCATTAAAGTCCAAAAACCTCTACAATGCCACCAATTACGTCATTCGTCAGAGCTTTATTTATGGATGGGGTTATGTCGGTTACAACGAGATGAACCGACTGATGAAGTCTCATGAAGCATACAAGGCTTTGCCTGCCAAAGTAAGTCAGCAAATATTGATGCTGCTAGACAAGAATTGGAAATCGTTTTTTGAAGCCGTTAAAGCTTATAAGAATGACGACTCTAAATTCACGGGTCGTCCAAAGTTACCTAAATACAAAGACAAGGTTAAAGGTCGAAACCTTCTCGTTTACACGATTCAAGCGATTAGCAGTAAACAGTTGAGAAACGGAATCATTAAACTTTCTGGTACTGAACTTTTAATCAAAACGAAAGTAAATCCAGATCGGATATGTCAAGTTAGACTGATTCCTAAATGTGATTCTTATGTGATTGAGGTAATTTATGATGAACCGGAGTCCACCGCTAAAGACAACAACTTTGTAGCCGGTATTGATTTGGGACTCGACAATTTAGTGGCGTTAACTTCAAATCAACCGGGATTTGTCCCTCTGTTGATTAACGGGCGACCATTGAAATCGATCAATCAGTTCTATAACAAGCGTAAAGCACAGTTACAATCCCAATTTAGAGGAAGCCGCAAAACCTCGTCACGCATTCAACGCTTAACCCGCTGTCGCAACCAAAAAGTTGATAATTATTTGCATCATGCTAGTCGTGCGATCGTCGATATTTTGGTCGCGCAACAAATTGGGACGCTAGTAATTGGCAAGAATGTACAGTGGAAAACTGAAATTAACCTAGGGAAGCAGACTAACCAAAACTTTGTCAGTATTCCTCACGCTCGATTAATTGAGATGTTGGAATACAAAGCTTTCTTAGTTGGAATTGACGTAATCGTGCAGGAAGAATCTTTCACATCACGAGCCAATTTTCTGGGCTTAGATCCAATTCCTGTTTACGGAAAAACAGAAAAAAAGCCTGTATTCACTGGTAGGCGAATCAAGCGAGGTTTGTACAAAACATCGGCTGGTCAACTAATTAATGCCGATGTCAACGGATCTTTTAATATTCTCAGAAAAGCAATCCCAAATGCGTTCAGCGATGGGATAGGGAGCTGCGTAGTTCAGCCGAGGCGGGTCAATCCGCTCAAAGTAAAAGTGAAGGGGGAGGGACTGGAAGCCTCCCATGTCTATAAATGACTATACTTTTACCAGCTATGTAAAGATGTAGCAACAATAGAATTTATAGGACTTACGCACGGGTGTCCAGAAACCCGGTTTTCAAACCAAAATACTTGCTTAAAATCCTCAATCTGGGTAGAAAAACCCGGTTTCTTGGTTACGAGTGCGTGAGTGCTAACTTACATCTATTTGGAGATTCATATCATTATACTTAGTAATGTAAAGACCTATCAAGTTTTGCAAATAGTGCTTTACTCCTCCGAAAGGCCATGCTAACTTAATAATAGACACCGGGACAGGAAGAGAAAGGAGGTCGCTATATTTAGAAAGAAAGTTCGAGGATATAGACATGGTGTCTCCGGTCTAGATTCCCAGGCGCAGCAGAAATTAACCGAACACAACTTGGAATAGTGGCGAACTGCCGATCGAGCAGTCAAGCCAAACCGCAGTCAAGTAAGACTTAGTTGTCGTTGCTGATTAAAAGTAAAGCTGCACAAGTTGTAAACCCTAGTAAGTAACAGTTCTCAATCGGAAACACATCTCGTTTGTTAGAAAAAACAAAGTTCTCATATTATTGGGTCTGATCGCTGTCGATCGGGCCCTATGAATTTTTATAGGGCGATCGCAGGAGAAGAGGCTTCGAGGGGAAGAGAGGGGCCGAGTTCGACTGTATAAGTGCTTTCTGCTCAAAGGCAACATCCCTCGGAGCCGATCGGCGAGCGATCGGTGCAGCTTTTGAGTTATATGTTATATATAATGGGACGTGGAGCGCGCGCCCCGCTTTTTGCTGGGGATCAAGCGCTATGGTATCACGCACTGTCCAGATGCGATATCATTGAGGATGTCAGTCAAGACATTAAGACCGACCCCGCTGTGCTGTATAGCAGCAAAATCTACGCTTCTATGAGCTTGCTGCAAGCCAAGGATAGCAAATCGCCCTTTTTGGTGACAAGACCAGGCTCAAAAATTTGAATCTCAGGATATTTAGAGTCAAGACTCTAAAAAATCCCATCCCCGAGGCAGGGGTAAGATTTCAAAAAATAAAAGCCCGCCCACTCAAAAAAGCTAGTGCCACCAACAACGGTAGTAAATCACTAGCACACTTCTTAAACTCACAATCTGCGGAAATTCTAGGTACAAGCATGGCCGAAATAACTAAAGAAGAAATGCGCGAACGGCTGGGAAATATCGACCAGATTCGCGATATAATTTTTGGAGCGCAGCTTAGAGAATACGACAATCGCTTCGATAAAATAGATTCCGACTTGTCGATGATGCAGCAAGATATGCAAGCTCGCATCGAACAAGTAAAAACAGTTCTTTCGGGAGAAATGAGGGCTGCCGTTGATTCGTTAGAAAAGAAAGTTAAATCGCTCAGCTCAAACACCCAAGAAGAAAGCGCAGATATCCGTCAGCAAGTCGATCGCGTTAACCGAAAATTCTCCAGCAGCATTGAAGCCCTCGACGAGGCTATTGACAATCAAACCCGTTCACTTCGCGACGAACTCTCCCAAACCAGAGAGCGACTATCTGAAGAAACCCGCACTTTGAAAACACAGGTTTTTGAAGAACTCGACCGTCGCTTTTCTATGCTCAGAGATGTTAAAGTTTCTAGAGACGACATGGCAGAAATTCTGTTTGAACTCGGTATGAGGCTCAAAGGAACAGAATTTGTGCCCGAACTTAAAGGCGTTGCTGATAATAAGTTAAATAACGAATTTCTGTTGCCGGAGCGCCACCATCACGGATAATAACGCATGGCTTTACCGAAAGAAAATCCGGCTGACGAAAATGAGTTAGAGGGTTTTGTTTCTCAACCTGACGAGTCTGCTGCCGATGCAGCAACCCAGCTAGAACCCTTGCTGAATCTGTTAGTCGATCTCAAAATTATTGCTGGTTCCAACCAGCAAAATGCAGAGCCCGAAGATGACAGCAGTGGCGAAAACAATCAAGCTGGGGCCCTCGGCGGGTTGATGGATTTGTTAGGTATTTCTGAGCAAGCGCCCGAGGAAGTTGCAGCGAGTGTACCCGAAACTGGCAATCGTCGCCAACCGGAGTCTGGCGATTCCCCGCCTGTTGCAGACGAGTTCAAAAGTTTGCTATTCGCTACTCACAAACTCAACACTTCCGAACTGGAAAAAGGCTATTCCTCAGCTAAAACTATAGATGTTTCCGCGATCGCCCAGCCGGATTTGGAGGAGGAATCACAGCCTGTCCAAGAATTGTCTAACTGGACAAGGAAAGATTCTCTACAGGAAGTACAGGCTCAAGAATCCCACGGGAGCGATCGGCATTTACAGGATGTTTCCGCTTCCGAAACCGAGTCAAAATCCTCGGAAATTCCCGATAATCCCATAGTTTCCACAGTCTCAGACTCACCAGAAACTGGATATTTAGATGCTGCGGCGGCTTCTGGTCTAGAAATCCCAAACTTACTAGAACAGCCGACACAAATATTAGGGCAAATTAAACAGGACTTAAATGAAGCCGACAGCGCGATGGAAAGGCTGCAAAACCTGATGTTCGGCTCAAAAATATCGGAGATCGAGCAAGTGAAAAATCTGCTGGCAGAAAACGATTTGCCGGGGGTTCGCCACCTGATGGCCACAATCGACGATAAATTAGAAAAATTGGAGCACCAAATATACGATCCCCAAGAGTTGATTGAGTTGATGCTGCCTTGGATCGCAGAAATTCTCAGCCGCAAAATTGCCGATTCCAGAGAAGAAGTTGTTAAGGCGATCGTCCCAATTATTGACGAAGTGATTAGGGCAAAAACTCAGGAAAACAAGTCGGCAATGAGTGCGGCAATAGCTGAGCTGCTTCCCGACGCACTTGCTCAACAAATAGTGAATTCGCCAGCGGATATTGCTAAGGCGATCGCCCCAGAAATCGGCCTGGCAATTAAAGAGCAAATTCGCCTCGACCAAGAGTCGATCGCCCAAGCCCTCGCACCGGAAATGGGCAAAGCGATTACAGCCCAAATAAAACTTGAACGCGACTCTATGGTGGATGCGCTCTATCCCGTAATTGGCAGTACAATTGCCCGATACATGGCAGAAGCTATCAAGACAATCAATGAAAAAGTGTCAAATGCCATCAGCGTCGAAGGATTCAAAAGAAAAATTCGCTCCAAAGTACAAGGAGTCTCCGAAGCTGAATTAATCCTCCAAGAATCAGTACCCTTCACCGTTCAAGCAGCATTCTTAATTCACAAAGCATCAGGCTTAATAATTTCCGAAGTTCAAAACTCCGAAAGCTACCATTTAGAATCAGAAATGGTAGCAGGAATGCTCACAGCTATTCGCAGCTTTGTTAACGAGTGCATCGTGCAGCCGGGAGAATCTTCCGAACTAAATCAAATTGAATACGGCGCCTCAAAAATTCTGCTAGAAGTAGCGGGATATTGCTACATGGCAGTCGTGATTAAAGGAGAACCGCCAAACTTGTTCATCCAAAAAATACGACAAACCGTTAGTAATCTCATCCTTAATTATGGTCAAGTAATTCACGAGTTTAACGGCGACCCCGATACTATACCGGAGTCGCTGCACCCGTCTATAAAAACTTTATTCGACCCGCTACAAACAGAAAAACCCAAAAAACCCCCGATCGCCCTAGCTGCTATCAGTTTAGCCGCCTTGAGCTTAATCTTAGTACCTTGGGGAATTTATCAGTACCGCAGCAGCGTTGAGCGCCGCCTCGAAGCAAATGCCGTCGCAGCTTTAGGCTCGACTCCCGAATTAGCAGTTTACCGCTTAGATGTGGCAGTTGATGGCCAAACTTTAAAGCTAACCGGAAAGTTGCCAAATCAAGAATTGCGGGCACAAGCTGCAAAAATAGCCGCATCAACTGCACCGAAATTGCAATTAGATAATAG
The DNA here is from genome assembly GCF_036702455.1 of Microcoleus sp. D2_18a_D3. Classification (NCBI taxonomy): domain Bacteria; kingdom Bacillati; phylum Cyanobacteriota; class Cyanophyceae; order Oscillatoriales; family Microcoleaceae; genus Microcoleus; species Microcoleus sp. D2_18a_D3. The sequence continues at coordinate 45,066 of NZ_JAUBTK010000054.1, read as the reverse complement.
AATAGTAGCTGTAGATGTCCCCCCTGATCCAGTTTTGACTGCGGCCGAGGTGCAGCGGATTACCGCAGTTTTGAACCAGAGAGAGGGTGTGTCTATTTCTACTCGGTATGGCGATCGTAAAGTGACTGTAGAGGGGACAGTTAGAGAGGGTGCAGACGGACAGAAAATAGCTCAGTCCCTGAAGCAAATTCCCGGTGTTCAATCGGTGATGAGCACAGTTAAATTAGATCCGCTGAAAATTACAACCCGCATCTACTTCCAGCAAGGAACGACAACATTAGACTCTACACATGGAGAAATCATCGCCAGTGTCAAAAATTTCATGGAGCAATATCCTCAAAAACAGATTAAGATAATTGGGCACAGCGATCGAACTGGGGAAATTGCTACAAATCAACAGTTGTCGCTCAGGCGTGCCGCAGCAGTGCGAGATGCTTTAGTGCGGCAAGGTGCTGACCCGAAGCGCCTCCAAACGGTTGGCATCCCCCATCCTCCTGCCGACGTGGAACCCAATCAACCGCGAATTTTAAGCAGATGCGTGGTATTTGAACCAATAACTAAGACCATAAACAGTAAATAATTATGTCAGTTACTATATCTAAAAAAATGTGCATGATCGGCGATTTTGGCGTGGGCAAAACCAGCCTGATCCGCCGTTTTGTCGATCGGCAATTCAGCGACCAATACCTCTCCACCGTGGGAGTAAAAATTTCCCGCAAAAACGTAGAATTAGAAGCCGTAAAACAGCGGGAAAACGTGACTGCACAGTTGCTGATTTGGGACTTAGAAGGGCATACAAAATTCAAAGGAATAGCACCGACTTACTTGCAGGGAGCTAGCGGCGTTTTAATCGTTGCCGATGTCAGCCGCTCCGAAACAGTTGAGCGAATCTCCGAACACATTCAGCTTTATTCTTCAGTCAATCCTAAAGGGTCAATTATCGTCGCTTTGAACAAAGTAGACTTGATTGACCAGGAAAAATTGGCGCTGCTAGTCGAAATGTCCCATTCGATAGGTCAAGACAAAGTAATAGCAGTTTGCACGACATCTGCTAAAACAGGCAAAGACGTTGACGAAATTTTCTACAAACTAGCTTACACAATGGTAGAACAAGTATGAACCCCCTGTTAAGAAAGCTCTTGGGCCCGCGGCAAACACAGTATTTTCTAGTAAATCACCATTTCATCATTCAGGAAACCTCCGCCGAAGTGCAGAATTATGCCGATACTCCGGGCGACGCGATACCCGGTGCAGATGCTCGCCTGAGTTTTCCCGAACTGATTGGCATTGAAAATATCCTCATGTCTATCATTATGGGACGGCTGCCTGGTTTTGAAATCAAAGGTATCGCTCGGTTTGCCGACCACAACCGCCCTTTATACTTTGATATGTTGGCTATCAAATATGAAGAAGAACAAGAAGATGTGCCAAGTAAATTGCTAATTTTGATTGAAGATACCACCGAAAAAATGGTGATGAAGCAATCGTTGATTCAGAGGGCAAATGAAGCTAATCTTTTGGTTAGTGCCTTAGCCGCTTCTAAAGATTATATAGATAAAGTTATTCGTTCGATGGGCGATGCTTTGTTGGTGACAACAACATTAGGAACTATCAAAACAATCAATCAATCTGCACAATGGTTATTTGGGTACAGCGAAGCAGAATTGATCGGCCACCCCCTGTCTTTAATATTAGTCGAAGAAACATTAATTTACCAAGCTCGCCACCGCTATATTTTGTCTCAGAAAGAGCTGCGTAGAGAACTAGAAATAGTCTGCACTACTAAAGCAGGAGAAGAAATTTGGGTAGAATTTTCCTGTTCGGCAATTCAGACAGAATTAGAGGGACTTTACGATTTCATTTATATAGGCAGGGACATCACAGAACGCAAACAACAAGAAATAGAAATTCGCCGCTCTTTGGCAAAAGAGCAAGAACTCAGACAGGTAAAATCTCGTTTTTTCTCGATGATTGCTCACGAATTCGGCAATCCTTTAAGTACAGTATTATTTGCTACTAAAATCCTCCAAGACTACGGCGACGAAATCACCCACGCGGAAAAACAACAATACCTGCAACACGTTAAATCAGCATCTCAACAAATGGCTCAGCTATTAGATGACGTGCGGTTGCTCAGCAGCGCCGAAGCCGGAAAACTCGAATTCTATCCCGCACCAGTTGACTTAAAAAAATTTTGCAGTGAGTTAGTAGAATCAATTAAAATTAGTTATGGAAAAAATCATACAATTAACTTTATTTATCAAGAATTAGTTACGCCCGCGCAAAAAAATGATAACCAGTCGCAGGAAACGCAACAGTTGCCCGCACTAGATCCAAAATTGCTGCGGCACATCTTGACAAATTTGCTGTCAAATGCTGTCAAATATTCGCCCCTCGACAGCCATATTTATTTTGAATTAAATTGTCAGAATAATGAAGAAGCTATATTTAAAATTAAAGACGCAGGCATTGGCATTCCTATAGAAGACCAAGAACAACTGTTTGAATCTTATTATCGAGCCAAAAATGTCGGAAAAATACCCGGTACAGGACTGGGTTTATCCATAGTCAAGCAGTGTGTAGATTTGCACGGAGGCCAAATCCAATTTTCCAGCGAGACCGGGTTAGGCACTACCTTTATAGTCACAATTCCCTTTGACAAACAGAGATAAATAGATTAATCTCAAATAATTCGATACAGAGGGCGCAGTCACTACTCAAAATCCAACATGAAAACCCTGTTAAAAAAGCTGTTGGTTCCCCCCCACTTGGAGTACCTAGCACTGGATAAAGACTTTTTAATCCAAGAAACATCTCTCAAAGTGCAACGGTTTGCCGACTGTCCCGAGGAAGTAGTCGCCGGCAACGATGTTCGTATTCCCTTTCCAGAATTGGTGGGAACTGAAGAAATTTTAATCGATATTTTTGAAAGACGTTTGCCAAATTTTGAATTAAAAGGGGTCACGCGGGTATTAGGAAATGACTCGCGGCTTTATTTTGATATGTATATCGTCGAGTTCACCAATGACGATAATTATCAGAGATTAATTATATTTTTTCAAGACGTAAGCGACAGGATGGCTTTAGAACAAACTCTAGTCCAAGCTACCAATGAAATGGATATTTTATTGAGTACCTTAGCCGCTACTAATAATTATGTTGAAAAAATTATTACTTCAATGGCCGAAGTTTTGTTGGTAACAACAGCATCGGGAAAAATAAAAAAAGTCAATCAAGCTGCTCAAGATTTGTTCGGTTACAGCGAATCAGAATTAGTAGGTCAGCAAATAGACGTTCTTGCTGCTGTTGGCGCATCTTTGCAAGCAGTCAGCCAAGATCCGCCTCAACAATCTCCAACTGACACCGAAGTAATTTGCAGGGCAAAAACCGGAGAACAGCTAACAGTTTCGTTTTCCTGTACGGCGATTTTGACTGAAATTAAAGGCATTTCTGAAGCAAGAGCTGCGGTTCAAGATTTCGTGTACATCGGGCGCGATGTGACAGATAGACAGCGGGCCCGCAAGCGACAAATAACTCAGTACATCACCACTCGCATCCTGTCGGCATCCGAAACAATCAAAAAAGCTATAGCAGCAATTCTCCCCGTAATTTGCGACAGCTTGGGATGGGATACCGCCGAACTTTGGATGCCAGAAGCTGGGGAAAAACTGCTGTCAGGAACTAAGAGAATAACTGCAGTTTCCGACCCCAATTTGCTTCGGTGCGTCGCCACTTGGACAAAACGCTCAGTTTCTATCCCCAAATTTGCCGAATTTACCGAACAAATGACCTGTGCATTTGGCGAAGGATTGCCCGGTTTCGTTTGGGCCAGCGGTTCCTCTCAGTGGATTGCAGATGTCACAAAAAGCGACTGTTGTCTGCGCCGAGAAATCGCCGCAGAAGAAGGACTGCACGGAGCTTTTGGTTTCCCCATTTTGGGCGACTACGACCCGGAAAATTGTGCAAAGTCTGTGTTGGGGGTGATGATTTTCTTCAGCCGCGAAGTGCAGTGTTTTGATGAAGAATTGCTCCAGATAATGGCAACAATCGGTAGCCAACTCGGTCAATATATCAAGCGCAAGGAAGCTGAAATAGCTTTGCGGGAAAGCGAAGAACAACTGCGAGACTTATTTGAAAATGCTACTGACTTAATTCAAAGTATTGGAGCCGATGGTCATTTTTTGTATGTAAATCGGGCTTGGCGGGAAACTTTGGGCTACACCGAAGCAGAAATTGCTCAAATGACTATTTTTGATATCATTCATCCCAACAGTTCCGCAGAGTTTCTGGATATATTGTATCAAGCTATTACCAAAAAAACGGTAAATGAAAATACCTTGTATCCAGGCTCTATTCAAGTAATATTTATGACTAAGTATCACGAAAGAATTTTGCTGGAAGGCAGCATAAGCTGTAAATTTGCGGACGGTTCGCTAGTAGCTATTCGCGCTATTTTGCGAGATATTACTGCTCGAAAAATGGCAGAAGACGCCCTCGGGAAATCTGTGTCCCTGCTGCTAGCAACTTTTGATTCTACTGCAGACGGTATTTTAGCTATTGACAGGAACGGAAAAATAGTCACTTTCAATCGACAATTTCTGGAAATGTGGGGCATACCTAATGAAGTGATGGCACTGCGAGACGACGCCACAACGATCGCCTTTGTGCTGAACCAACTCAAAGACCCCCAAGCATTTGAAGAAAGAATACAATCGCTTTACGATCAGCCAGAAGCCGAAAGTTACGACTTGTTGGAATTTCAAGACGGCAGATTTTTTGAACGCTCTTCGCAACCGCAGCGGCTGGGAGATCAAATTATCGGCAGAGTCTGGAGTTACCACGACATAACGGAACGTAAACAAGCAGAAGATGCCCTGCGGGAAGAACAAGAAAAATCAGAAAAGCTGCTGTTAAATATCTTGCCCAAGGCAATAGCAGAACGCCTCAAGCAAAACGAAACTACTATTGCCGAATACTTTCCTGAAGTGACTGTTTTGTTCGCCGACATTGTGGGATTTACAGCTTTGTCTGCCGTCATGAACCCGATCGACCTCGTGGAGCTCCTAAATAAGATTTTTTCAGGATTCGACCTTTTGTGCGAACGGCACGGGTTAGAGAAAATCAAGACCATCGGCGACGCATACATGGCGGTTGGAGGGCTGCCTGAACCCAGGGCAGACCACGCAGAGGCGATCGCCCAAATGGCCCTAGATATGCAAGCAGAAATAGCCCAATTTAATGCTAGCCATAATAAATATTTTAGCATCCGCATCGGCATTCACAGCGGCCCGGTTGTTGCCGGAGTAATTGGCATAAAGAAGTTTATTTATGATTTATGGGGCGACACGGTAAATATTGCTTCCCGCATGGAATCTCAGGGTTTACCTTGGCGAATTCAAGTGAGCGAAACTACTTATAACTTGTTGGAAAATAAATATTTGTTTCAGGAGCGAGGAATGATTGAAGTTAAAGGCAAAGGGCGAATGAAAACTTATATCCTCCTTGGTCGAAAATCAGGCAGCTCATCAGTCATCAGTCATCTGGCTGATGCCTAAAAGTGTTGCTAAAGTTAATTAGCAATACTTTTTGACCAAGACTAATGGAACTAGCTAATTTGTCGGCAAATTTACGATCGCCTTTAGAATCTGTCGATCGCCATCCTGCCACGGTTGCGCCCTCAACTTGCCTCGGTGATGCGATCGCCCTGATGCGTCGGGCGATCGACCCTTGCCCACTGCCTAATTCACCTGCATTTCCCGACTCAAACGAAACTGGAAAAGCATCGATTAGTTGCCTCTTAGTTGTCGATGAAAATCAGCTAGTCGGACTGCTAAGCCCGGAAGATGTGCTAAACTTAGCCTCCGAATATGGATGGCAAGGCATGAAAGTTGCCGACGCAATGACGCGGAATTTAATTGTCTTAAAAGAATCAGAATTTACAGATATTACTACCGCATTCAAGCTCTTTTGTCAATACTCGATCGATTGCTTGCCAATTGTAGATGAACAAGGTCAGCCAGTAGGTTTAGTCAGCGAAAAAAGGATTCGCCCAGCAATGTATAGCTGGATCGAGGCACTGCATCAAGAAGTGGCAAAACTCCAGGAACAATGCGAACTGTTAGAAGGCAATTGTGAACTAGAAAAAGTCAGCGATCGCCAAAATGCCGAAAATGCTATGCGGCAGAGCGAGGCGCGCTACCTGGCGATTGTGGAAGACCAAACCGAACTGATTTGCCGCTACCTCCCAGACGGTAAAATAACTTTTGTCAATCAAGCTTACTGCCGTTATTTCGGCCTGCCGCCGTTCGACTTACTCGGCAAATGCTTCATGTCCCTGCTGCCAGAAGCAGACCGAGAAATTTTTCAACAGCAATATACTTCTGTGTCTCCCGACAACCCTATTTTTACCTGCGAGCACCAAGTAATTTTGCCGAGCGGGGAAATTCGCTGGCAGCAGTGGATCGATCGGGCGATATTCGACGACAGCGGACAAATCGTCGAGTATCAAGCTGCAGGCCGGGATGTCACGGATCGTAAACAAGCAGAAATCGCTTTGCAGCAGCTCAATGCAGAGTTAGAACGGAGAGTGCAGCAGCGGACACAATGGTACGAACTGGCAGTATCGGCCGGCAAAGTGGGGGTTTGGGACTGGAATTTGGAAACCGATGAAATCTACATTGCTCCGTCTTTGAAAGCTTTGTTGGGCTATCAAGACGCAGAGATTCCCAACCGCATGGAAAATTGGGCGTCTCACGTTCATCCCGACGATCGAGTTGCAGTCGAAGACGCAGTAAATGCTTATCTAGAAGGTTTGACAGAAATTTATGAAGTAGAACACCGGATGGTGCGTAAAGACGGCAGCATCTGCTGGATACTTGCCCGCGGCAGCGCGATCCGATCGGCTTCTGGCAAGGCCTTCCGCCTGACTGGCACTGACACCGACATTACCGATCGCAAATTGACCGAAGAAAAACTCCAAAAATCCGAAGCCGAACTGCTGGCGCTGTTTAACGCCATGACGGATATCGTCCTGGTTTTCGACGCAAGCGGCCGCTACCTCAAAATCGCCCCCACGGCTCCCGAACTGCTGTACAAACCGGCTCCTGAAGTGATCGGCAAAACCCTCGCCGAAATCTTCCCAGAAGCGGAAGCTAATTTTGCCCTCGGCCACATTCGCCAAACATTGGCATCTGGGGAAACCCACAGAATTGAATACAGCATGGAAATTGGCTGCAAGTTATTTTGGTTTGATGCCAGTATTTCGCCGCTGGAGCTCGATCGGGTGATGTGGGTCGCCAGAGACATTACCGCTCGCAAACAGGCAGAAGCTGCACTGCAAAAGAGCGAGGAAAAGTTTCGCAACTTATTTGACGATGCTCCGATCGCGCTTGGTTTGGCAAGCGTGCGCGACTACCGCACGATCAAAGTGAATGAAGCTCACCGCCAGATGTTGGGCTACAGCGATTCGGAGTTGGCTACCATGACTTTTACTGAACTCACGCATCCAGAAGATTTACAAGCAGATGTAGAGGAAGTCAAGCAGTTGATGTGTGGCAATATTTCTCGCTTCCAAAGGGAAAAACGCTTGATTAAGAAGAATGGCGAGCTGATGTGGGCAAACTTGACGGTGACGCTGATCCGCGATCGCGAGGGCATTCCTCTCTACAGCATGGGGGCGATCGAAGATATCAGTTATCGTAAGCGGGCAGAAATCGAATTTCAGCAGTTAAAAGAACGCCTGCAATTTTTGCTTGGTTCTAATCCGGCGGTAATTTTTACAGCCGCACCGATCGGGGACTTTTGTACTACTTACATCAGCGACAACGTTCAGACAATCTTTGGCTACAACCCCCAAGAATTGTTAGCAGATTGTAAATTTTGGTCTAGCAGGATTCACCCTGAAGATCGACCACAATTTTTATTAAACTTTTCGGATTTGTCCGAGGAAAAAAATTGCATTTCCGAGTATCGTTTTCTACACCAAGACGGAATTTACCGCTGGCTAAGGACGGAACTAAAACTATTGGTTGACAGCAGGGGAATTCCGATCGAAATTATTGGTTATGCCGCTGATATCAGCAATTCTAAATACGCCGAACTCGCTAGGGGGCAGCAGTTCGAGCAAGAACGGCTTGTGGAGGCGATCGCCCGTCGTGTGCGCCAGTCTTTGCAATTAGAGGAAATTCTCAACACTACCGTTGCCGAACTCCAGCAAGTATTATTAGCCGATCGAGTTTTGGTTTATCAAATTTTACCCAAAAGCGGCGGCCGAGTCATTGCTGAAGCCGTGGCAGAAGGATGCAGCCCACTGGTGAATAGATGTTTTGGCGAAGAGGTTTTTCCCCCTGAAAGTTATCAGCTTTATTTGCAAGGGCGAATTTCTGCAATTTCCGAACTAGATGACCCCTCCCTTACACCTTGTGTGGCCCAGTTTATGAAACAGATTCAAGTTAAGGCAAAGTTAGTAGTGCCGATTCTTCAGCACAGCCAACTTTGGGGATTGCTGATTGCCCACCAATGCGAGATCCCTCGTGATTGGAAAGAATGGGAAATTAATTTATTTCAGCAGTTGGTGAATCAATTGGCGATCGCCATTCAGCAATCTCTACTTTACCAGCAACTGCAAGCTGAACTGAGCGATCGCAAACAAGCAGAAGCAAATTTGAAAAACTCCCTCAAAGAAAAAGAAATTTTGCTTAAAGAAATTCACCACCGCGTCAAAAACAACCTCTGCGTAGTTGCCAGTCTGTTAGAATTGCAATCGAACACAGTTGCCGACCCGCAAGTAAGCAAAATGTTTGAAGAAAGTCAGAATCGCCTTTATTCTATGGCTCTGATTCACGAAAAACTGTACCGATCGACTAACCTAGCGCAAATTAATTTTGGCGAATATCTCGAAGATTTGGTAAGTAACTTGTTTCACTCTTACAATATTAGCAACAACCGAATTCAGTTGCAGGTATTAGCTGAGCCCATTTCCCTAAATCTTGAAACCGCTACTCCCTGCGGTTTAATTGCCAATGAATTGGTTTCAAATACCCTGAAACACGCTTTTCCTGATGGCACAACTGGTACAGTTAGTGTAGAATGCTATCAAACGGGCGATCGAGAAATCAACCTCTTAGTTAAGGACAACGGCATTGGCTTTCCTGAAAACTTAGATTTTCGGAAAACTCAGTCGATGGGCTTTCAAGTTGTCTGCACTTTAACCGAGCAGTTAGAAGGAACCATCGAAATATCCAGAGGATTTGGTACATCTTTTCACTTGAAATTCAACGAATTAAACTACTTTCAAAGATTGTAATGATATGAGTTTTACAGAACAAAAAATTAATATTTTGATTGTCGAAGACGAACTGTTAATTGCTAAAAACTTATCCCCTAAATTAGAAAAATTGGGATATCAAATCGCCGATATCGTTTCTTCAGGAGCGGATGCCATCCAGCGCGCCCGCGAACTAAGACCCGATTTAATTTTAATGGATATAGTTATCAAAGGCGACATTGACGGCATAGAAACAGCAGCAATAATTAATCAAGAATTAGATATACCAATTATCTATACAACTGCCTATGCTGACGACGAAACTTTGCAGCGAGCCGAAAATACTGGTTCTTATGGCTACCTGCTCAAACCTTTTAAAGAAAGAGAAATGCACGCCACTATCAAGATAGCACTGAGCAAACATCAAGAAGCAGTTAATCTGAAAAAAATAATGGCGTTAGCAGCAGAAAAAAGCGAAAATAGATCGCGCTTTATTTCAATGGCTTACCACGATTTAAACACTCCTTTAACTACCATACAGTTATCTGCTGAAATGCTAGAAGATAGCGACTCGCATACAACCCCCGGAACCACCCATAAAAATGTCGATCGCATTAAAAAAGCAGTCAGTAATATGAGTGGTTTGCTGGAAGATATTTTAATGCTTAGCAAAGCAGAATCAGGCAAAATTTCTTTAAATTTAAATCCGATTAATGCGACGGATTTATGCAATTCTATTTTAGAAGAACTGCAACCCATTGTCACCGACAAACACCTCGTAACTTTCCGCAGCAAAACAAATCCGCTGCACGCCAATCTCGATCCCAAACTACTGCACCACCTCCTGACTAATTTGCTTTCAAACGCTATTAAATATTCTCCAAACGGCGGCAATGTCAGTTTAGACTTAAGCTGCGAAAACCAACAGATAATTTTGTGCGTTCGAGATGAGGGAATTGGAATGACACCCGAATATCAAGGAAAACTATTTCAGCAGTTTGAACGGGGTGCTAATGTAGGCAAGATTAAAGGATCGGGTTTGGGACTCTGCATTGTCAAACACATCGTTGACCTGCACGGCGGTACAATAAGTGTGGAAAGTGCGATCGACAAAGGTACTACATTTATTGTCGCCCTGCCTTTTTTAGTCAGTAGTCAGTAGTCAGTAGTCATCTATTCTTCTTCCTTCTTCCTTCTTCCTTCTTCCTTCTTCCTTCTTCCTTCTTCCTTCTTCCTTCTGCGATAAATCTATTGGGAGACAAAAGCTCGATCGCCCTATCTTCTTCTCCGCCCGCCGCATTCGCAAATCGCTCAGCCAAAACAGGTACAATAGTCAAAGGATTGCTGAGACCAGAAAAAACGTGCAATCCCGGGCGATCGGCAATCGGCCCCATTACAGGCAAATTATCAGCGCTAAATGCCACACTACACGCGTGCCAAGTTGCCGGTAAACCTGCCAAATCGGGCAAAACCTTGCCGATTCCTCCACGAATTGCAGTTTCGCTGGTTTCGCGATCGACTTTAGCATTCAAATCGCTCAAAGTGCGCGACAATTGCCCGATCCGCAAACTCCCATCCTTAAACCCAATTGCACCCGAATCTAAAATCGGCGACAGCAACTCTTTACCAGGTTCATCCCAAAGAAAATCCACCTCAGTTCTACTCGATTCAGCTTCCAATTCAAAACGTTTTAATACCGCAGGCATCACCAAAGTCCTGAGTTTCAAATCCACAGGTGCAGTTTCCAAAATCTCGGTGCGAGTAAAATACACTCCCACAGAAACGCCAGCGGCTTTCAGCAAACTCCGACTCCAACCTCCAGCACAAACCACAGCATTTTCACAACGATAAATTCCCTGGGCCGTCTTGACTCCCGAAATCCGATTTCCCTCTTCTATAAACCCAATTACTTCAGCAAATTCTATCGTTCCTCCCAACCGCAGAAACCCTTGACAATAAGCTTTATTTGTGGAAGTCGGCGAAATGTGACCGTGGCGTACAGTCAGAGCTCCGGCGATCGCACTTTTATTCAGCAAAGGTTCCAACTCGCCAGCTTCTGCAACACTCAAAAGCTGCGGAACAATCGCAAAATGCGCGTAATTAGCCGCTACTTTTTCAGCATCAGTACCTGCATCAATTGTCAGCAACAAATCCAACTCGCGAAACTCAGTATCAGCATCTAATTGGGCTGATAAATTGCGGTGGCGTTCGATACCTTCCCGACACAATTGCCGAGTTAAATCAGTCGTTCCCGACCAATAAGCTAAGCCACCATAACTAAAACGAGTAGCGTTTTGCATGGTAGCATCTCGTTCCAAAAGCAGCACAGCAAAACCTTTTTTTGCCAGTTCGTAACTCAGTGCCGCACCCGTAATGCCACCGCCGACAACAATCCAATCGTAACTTTTCATGGGCAACTCAAAAAGAAGGAAAATATCATGCTCAGATTTTAGCTTACGTTTTTTCGGAACCAATCGAAAAACCTCTACCTACAGGAAGAGGCTGCCTGCGATCGCCATAACTGAAACTTCCACCCGTCGGGAGATGTTTGCGTAGAGATATTTTTCGTTCAATAGTAGGAATTAGAGTCAGCAAAAAATTAGAAATACCAGAGAGGTTTTTATGAGTATCGACAAACCAGGCAAAGACATGGAACGCACGGTCAATCCGGGCGATCGTATTTCCGACGAACCGCAAACCATCGAAGAAAAAGCCAAGCAACTGGCGGTAGACCACGTACCAGACATCGTGGGAGATGTTGTTACAGTTCCAACTTATGTGATCGTCGAAGAACCGGATGGGGAAAAGAAAGCCCTGCACCACGTCAAAGACGCCGACGAAATTTCCGACGTAATTCGGCAGGCCCGCGTTGACGAAAATGGCGAGCGGGTTTGGGATTAAGTTCAATCCAATAAAAACGGCTTTGTTGTACAAAAGTTATCAGAGAAATCATGGAAACAAATCCCAGAAATAGTACGCCCTATCCCAATCTTCCGCCGATTCTCGAAAGTGACGACGCAGAGTACCGCGACGCCGGCATTACGAGTACGCTTTCAATTGCAGGCCATCCAATCCACCCCATCATCGTCATCTTTCCGGTAGCCTTTTTAGTAGGAGCCGCCGGCACGGACATCGGTTATTGGCTGACAAGCGATCCGTTTTGGGCGAGAGCTTCGGTTTGGCTGATGGGTGTGGGTTTTGCTGCGGGGATTTTGGCAGCAATCACGGGCTTTTTAGATTTTTTCAAAGTAAAAAGAGTGCGCGATCGCAGTGCCGGTTGGTTGCACATGGGCGGCAATGTAGCGGTTATGGTACTTACCCTGATTAACTTGCTGTTGCGCCAAGGAAATCCGGCTGAGCCGATCGTATATACAGGTTTAGCAATATCGGTCGTCGTGGCAGCCTTGCTGGGCATTACAGGCTGGTTCGGCGGCGAACTAAGTTTTCGCCACAAAATCGGAGTCATTGGCCCTACCAGCCATAATTCATAGGTTTCTGACCATTTGTAGTAGGGACTTCAGTCCTTCTTCGTTGGAGAATTTAGGGCTAATATCAATTCCGGTTGCACCGGAATGATATAGAGGACACGGCAATGCCGTGTCCCTACCGAAAATAATAGTGTAGGGACACGGCACTGCCGTGTCCTAATTTTGGCTAATAATTCCGATGCTACCGGAAACGATATAAAGTCTTGACTACAAACTTAAAGATTGTCCCGGCCAATTCAGATAAGCATCGCTGCCAGCGATAATAGGAATAGCATTGACACTCCCCGACCTGAAGGTACGGGGATTCTTAAGACATTTCTGTCAAAATATCCCGCGCAAGCGTGGGTTCCCAGGCTGACTACGTTTGCACCGTTGAGTGCGTAGTCATATCTCCTCAAAAATGTTTTGGGCGTAGACTTTCCCCCAGTCCAGGGGTAGGTTTTTAAATCTTGTCTGATGTGTTTATTCTACCATATTCATTTGTGCCAATGGATTTGTTACTTTACTTAACAATGGCAAAAGCCGTCCTATAAGGCGATGCACGCTCGCGTAGCCGAAGTGACGGGGTTTTCAACCCAATTCTCTGATAATTTCGGGAACTTCATAGGAATGGAGTTCCTGAACTTTTGTTTTTAAAGCCTCAAATTTAGCCAAATCAGTTTTAATCAGCAATTGCCACTCAGACTCCGCATGAATCTCGCCTTGCCAAGTATAAATAGAGCGAATGGGTGACAAACTCACACAAGCAGCCAGCTTGTGTTCAACTAGAGATTTCGCGAGATTCTCCGCCTCCGCCTCCGATGCCGCAGTTACCAGCACCACCCCAAAATTAATTGTCATAGTCATCAGTCATCAGTGAACAGTGAACAGTCAACAGTCAACAATCAACCGTTAATCTCATTAACTTCCCAAGAATTGACTCTGCCCGCCCCAGCTAAGGAAAAATAGCGCCTAGTAGATTCCGGCAAAATAGCTCCCGCCAACAAAGCATTATCTAAATTAGCTCCTATTAACGTCGCCTCGCTCAAATCTGCAGCCATCAAATCTGCTTGACACAGCTTTGCCCAATTCAGATTTGCCCCTCTCAAACAACTTCCCCTCAACTTAGCCCCGGTTAAGTTTGCACCCGCCAACTTCACCCCCCGCAACTGAGCCGCGCTAAAATTTGCACCCGCCAAATTCGAGCCTTCCAAATTAGCTCCCATCAGTTTAGCTTCGCTGACGTTAACGCCGCTCAAATCTACACCGCAGAGATTCACCCCTGCCAACTGCGCTCGCCGCAGGCTGACTCCGGTTAATTGAGCTCCAAAAAGTTTTGCACTGTTGAGCCTTGCACCGTAAAGGTTTGCCCACTTAAAATTAGCAGCAGTCAGATTAGCGCCCAGCAAGTTAACTAATTGCAAGTCGGCGCTGCACAAATTCGCATTCCACAACACAGCACCCCGCAGGTTTGCGCCAGTTAAAGTTGCGCCGCTTAACTTTACCCTGGGCATTTTTGCTTTTACCAAAAAAGCACCGCTGAGATTGGCTTTTGTCAAATCTGCACCTGAGAGTTGGGTTTCACCCATTTTGGCAAAACTCAGATTTGTTCTGTGCAGCAGTGCACCTTTGAGTGTTGCTTTGGTGAGAAACGCTCTACTGAGGTTGGCCCCGGAAAGATTAGCTCGCGAAAGGTTGACTCCGATTAAGATTGCTCCGCTGAGGTCTTTCCCGCTGAGGTCGGCTCCAGTAAAGTCTCTTTCTCCTTTTTCGTAATTGTTGAGCAGTTCGCTAACTTCCATAGGGCGTGATACCTTCTATGATTGGGGGGGTTTCGATCGAGAAATCTCTAATCTTAAGGTTGTTTCAGAAATTAGACTGTTTCAGAAATTAGACTGTTCCAGCGTTTGCCTCAAACGGTATAAATCCCAATAACATCACTTTCTGTTTAAAGGCAATCTCTTAATAAAGATTTTATATCTTCCACGCGGTAGCGATCGCCCTTTCGGTATTTTTGAATTAAAAGTTAATGTTTTGTGACATAGATAGTCCTTCCTTAACGCTCAACCGTAATTCGCAACTTCAAGCGCAGCGTGCCCTTGAATCCTGCGGGAGGTTGCCAGGAACTCAAGGCCCTCTTGAGAGCCTCTACGGCGTCTGTTGCTTGCAGCGTCGAGGTTTTAGTGTCGATCGCCAATCGGGCAACGCGGCCGTCTTGTACCAATAACTTCCATACCGTTTCACCGCTAACCCCCGCCGGGAGATGAACAGATTGCAGGTATTGAGTCAAATCCGCGATCGCCCCGGCATCGAACCCTTCGGCGCTAACTACTTGGAGGCGAGAAGCCTTTGGCTGCGATGGTTGCAACTCACCGTAACCTCGCGGCGGCGCCATAGCAGGAGCTGGACTCACCGGTGCCGGGCGGGGAGTCGAGGTAACGCTGCGAGTGCCGCCTCTAGTTGGCTCTGCCGCTCCCGACTCGAAAATACCTTCATAGCTGACACCCTGCGGCAATTCTACAGGCACTTGCACGCGGCGACGAGATCCATCTGGTTCGACTCGCACTTCTTCGCTCACAGCCACAAAAGCCGTGTATTCCGACAGCAAGCGATAAGTCAGAGCAGTATTAGTCACAGCTTCCACCAGAGATTTAGTCTCGCCACCAAACATTTGATTCATTAAATCTTTAATGCGCGATCGCGCCCAAAGTTGAGCTACCGCCGGATTGCCAAAATCCGTAGCGGTTGCTGTGACAGAAGTTGACTCCCGCTGCCGCCCGCCGGATTGAGCAAAATTAACCGGTAAAACTTGCTCGTAAGTTTTGCCGCCCGCCAGAGTGCCGCGAATGCGAAGTTGGCCGTTAGTTCGATCGGTCTTTTTGCCAAACAAAACCAGTGGCCCACTCGCAAACAAGTCTGGGGGTGCGATCGGATAAATCTCCGGTTTTTCCCCCATTCCTTCCCAACTAATTTGAATATTAGTCAATACCGGACTATTAATTTGACGAAAAAACTTTTCTGCTGCTTCTGCTGATGGTTCATCTTGACGAATTACTTGAGACGTACCTCTTCCCACTTCCGCCAAACGGTTGAGCAAAAACCGATTCACCGAACCGCCGACACCAAAACTATAAAGGCGATTTCCTGGTTTCAGACTCTGCTGAACCAGATCCAGCACTTCATTTTCATTACCAATGTAACCGTCAGTAATTAGTACAATACTCCGCAGCCTTCCCGTTGCCGCCGCCGGAAAATTCATCACTGTTTGAATGCCATTAAGCAGTTCACTGCCACCGTTAGCCTGCAACTTTTCGATATAATTAATTGCTTTTTCTCTATTTTCTGCCGTATTTGCTAAAGGATTTGTTGAAAGCGCTTGTGCAGTATTTGCAAAATCAATAATAGTAAAAGTATCGTTGGAATTCAGCCCTTGAATAAAGCGGCGCATCAACTCCTTAGATTTGCTCAGCGGTTCGCCCTGCTGAGAACCAGAAGTATCTATCAGAAACACGACATCTTTGGGTACAATTTCATTAGTTTTGTAGTTTAAAGCCGGAATCAAATAAGTAGCAAAATGACTGCCCCGCTTGTCGGATTGAGTTAAAATAGTTGCCCGAGTATTTTCGCCCGCGACTCGATAGCGCAGAATTAAATCTTTATTGGGAATTGTGTCTGAATTGGCTAATTGGACTTGCACAATATTGCCGCTGCGGTGAGTTGTAATTTGATGGGAAGTAGAGCGGACATCGCCGATCGCAACTCCGGCATCTATTTCTACCGAAACAGCAATATTGTGACCCGATCGCCTTCCAGGAGGCAAGACAGGCGGGTTAATGCGATCGGCACCAGAACTATAGCCTCCCCTTGCTAAGTTGGGGGGGGTCAGATTTCCCGAAATATAACGCGGCCCAACCACCATTGGAAACACAAATTCGTAATCGCCGCCGGCAAACTTGAGACTTTCCGTGTAGCGAATCGTAACTTCAATTTTTTCTCCTGGTTTGATATTAGCCAGAGACTGAGTAAAAATATTGTCGCGTTCTTGTTCCAACAAACCCGCACTCCGGCCTTGCTTTCTGGCTTGTTCGTAAATTTCCAAAGCTTCCTCGCGGCGTTTGATATCAGCTTTAATAATTCGTGAGCCTATTTTAATTTCCATATCATCCACCGCCGCTTCGTCGGGCAAAGGAAATACATAAACAGCTTCTATAGATTCAGGAAAAGGATTTTCAAACTTCTGAACAACTTCGACGCGGGAGATATTGCCAGCTATTTTGGCTTTAACTTCAGTCTGCTTGAGAGGAAAGACTTGTTCTGGGGTAGTATTGGGAGTTTTGACGAACAAACCGCCGACTCGACAGCTAGTTTCGGGCGATCGTCCGTCATTGCAATTAACATCGTTACTAGCGAGGATTTTCGGCGACACAGACGAATAATTTTCCGCAGGATCTTTTGCCCACGCTGCATGGGGAGCAAGCCACGCGCCACACTCTATCGCAGCGAGCAATGCCATACCAGTAGAAAGCAACCGTTGAGGGGATAGAACGCAGACAAACTTCATAGCTGTTTTTTTTAGCAGACTTGAGGTGCTTTGTTTACCATGACTTTACGCTTCGCGAAACGTTCCTGAGTTACCTTTCTGGGAAAAATCACCAAGGGCGTAGGGCTGATTGTAGATTGATTCCACAGGCGCTAATGGGGGACTGGAACTTTTGTCTAGACTGCTGTGGGCTTCCATCCGTCTTGGGGTGATGTCGGTTGGGGCGATCGTCCGCGAACCCAACCTAGAAGATTGTATGATAGTTAAATAATTAAATAACTCTAACCTCAACCTCTCAAGCTCTAATAAATTGAAAAAGCCATGAATTTTATTAACCCCAAAACCGACTTTGCATTTAAAAAAATCTTCGGCTCTGCTGACAGCAAAGACATTTTGATTAGCTTCTTAAATGCCATCCTCTACGAAGCACAGCCAGTCATCGAAGATTTAGAAATTCTTGACCCTTATTTAGCTCCCAAAATCAAAGGAGTCAAAGATACTTACTTGGATGTCAAAGCTAAAATTAGTGGCAGCAAAACAGTGATAATTGAAATGCAGGTATTGAATGTAGAATCCTTTGAAAAACGGATTTTATACAATGCTACCAAAGCTTACTCAGTGCAATTGAAAAGCGGAGAAAACTACAACCTCTTAAATCCCGTGATTGCGTTGACGATTACAGATTTCCAAATGTTTGAGCATTTGGAAACAGTAATTTCGCGGTTTTGTATCAAAGAAAAAAACAATCTGGTCGAGTATTTGGCGGATGAATTAGAATTTGTATTTGTTGAGTTGCCCAAATTTGACAAGACTTTAGCAGAATTAGAGACTCTGACTGATAAGTGGATATATTTCATGAAAACCGCTCGCACGTTAAGGTCTGTGCCGGAAGAGTTGGGAAATGTACCGGAACTCCGCAAAGCTTTTACAATTGCCAATGAAGCAAATCTCGATCCTGATGAATTGGAAGATTTAGAAAGGCGAGAAATTTTTATTCAAGACCAGCGAGGGGCAATTACCAAAGCTACCAGAATCGGGATAGAACAAGGAATCAGACAAGGCATCGAACAAGGCATCGAACAAGGTATCAAACAAGGAAATGTGACATTAATTGTTCGTCAGTTGGAGCGCAGTGTCGGCCTGCTGTCGCCGGAGATTCAAACCCGCATCGCTCAGTTATCCGCTCAGCAATTACAGAATCTAGGAGAGGCACTATTAGACTTTGCCAGCGTGTCAGATTTGACAACTTGGTTGCAAGCACATAACAATCGTCAATAATTTGGTCAAATGGGTGTAGGGGCAATCCCCCGTGGTTGCCCTTATGGATTACCTATGTCACATTTGAGTCTGACCTGACATTGAAACATCTAAAGTCGAAAATCCTATGAGCAAATTTGTGTTTGTGACTGGCGGCGTGGTTTCCAGCATCGGCAAGGGAATTGTCGGTGCTTCCTTGGGCCGCCTATTAAAGTCGCGGGACTATTCTGTCTCGATTTTGAAGCTAGACCCCTATATTAACGTTGACCCCGGCACTCTGAGCCCGTTTCAGCACGGAGAAGTCTTTGTCACGCAAGACGGTGCGGAAACTGACCTGGATTTGGGGCACTACGAGCGTTTTACCGATACTTCCATGTCTCGCCTCAATAGCGTCACCACAGGTTCCATTTATCAAGCGGTGATCAACAAAGAACGCCGCGGCGAGTATCAGGGGAGCACGGTGCAGGTGATTCCGCACATCACTAACGAGATTAAAGAGCGAATTCATCGGGTAGCAAAAAATACTAATCCCGATGTGGTGATTACGGAAATCGGCGGAACGGTGGGAGATATTGAATCTTTGCCGTTTTTGGAGGCAATTCGCCAGTTTCGCAAGGATGTCGGCCGGCAAAATGTTGTGTATATGCACGTGACGCTGATACCTTGGATTCCTTCGGCTGGGGAGATGAAAACTAAACCGACTCAGCATTCGGTGAAGGAATTGCGGTCGATCGGCATTCAACCAGATATTTTAGTCTGTCGGTGCGATCGCCCGCTATCTTTGGGCATGAAACAGAAATTGTCGGAATTCTGCAACGTACCCGAAGAATGTGTCATCACCGCTCAAGATGCCAAAAGTATCTACGAAGTACCCCTGATGATGGAACAGGAAGGTTTGGCCCAACAAACGCTCAATTTGCTGCAAATGGAACATCGCCAGCCAGATTTGCATCAGTGGCAAACTTTAGTCAACAGGCTTTACAGTCCCAATCACAAAATTGATATTGCTTTAGTTGGCAAATACGTGCGGTTGAACGATGCTTATCTTTCGGTAGTCGAAGCTTTGCGGCACGCGGCAATTGCGATCGGCTGCGACCTGAATTTACACTGGATTAACTCAGAAGATTTAGAATCGGGAAACCTCGATAATTATCTCAAAGGTATCAACGGCATTCTTGTACCGGGAGGTTTTGGGGTTCGGGGAGTTGACGGCAAAATAGCTGCGATCGAATATGCTAAACACCACAAAATTCCATTTTTGGGATTGTGTTTGGGGATGCAGTGTGCTGTGATTGAATGGGCGCGCAACATCGCCCAACTACAGGATGCCAACAGCGCTGAATTTAACCCAGATACAGCAAATCCGGTAATTAATTTATTGCCAGAACAGCAAGATGTAGTCGATTTGGGCGGTACAATGCGACTGGGTTTGTATCCGTGCCGTGTCAACCCAGACACGCTAGCTTTCAAACTTTATCAGAAAGAAGTGATTTACGAGCGACACCGCCATCGGTACGAATTTAACAATGCCTACCGCAATCTTTTCTTAGAATCAGGTTATGCAGTCTCCGGTACATCTCCAGACGGCCGCTTGGTAGAAATGATCGAATTTCCCAACCATCCCTTTTTCATAGCCTGCCAATTTCACCCCGAATTCCAATCTCGACCTAGCGCCCCCCACCCATTGTTTCAAGGGTTTATCCAGGCCGCTAGCATCCAGGGAAAGCAGGATGTTTTAGAAGATGAGGGTCGCGACTTGGTGGCTGGGAAAGTTGTCGCAAACTGATCTCATATCATGTGCGATCGATTAGTTCTGATATATTAGAGGTCTGTAGGGGCGGTTCCGAGTAGACAATATTCAAATCGCCTCGACAATGGACATTACAAAACCCACCCAACAGACCAATAGGATTTGATAGGGGTCGCACTTACCGGACTAGATATCGGGCAGCATTCTCAACGAGTGAAAAACCTCCCCCCCAACCCCTATGCTAGGGCTGGGGGGCTAGTACCACAAGGGAGAAGGCAGAAGGCAGAAGGCAGAAGGCAGAAGGCAGAAGGCAGAAGGTAAAAATCTCATATTTTTACTTAACTTTTTACGGATTTCAAGGGTGATACCAGTTTCCCCAAAAAATGCAACTTTAGGCAACTTCCCAACCCAGATAGTCATCAGTCATGCCCAATCTAAAATCTAAAATCTAAAATCTAAAATGGTATGAGTTGTCAAACTATCCTAAAATACCAAGAAACACAGGTTTGAGGAGGCTTTGTGGCTTATTGGAGCAAAATTACTTATGAGAAAAGTACATACATAATTGACCTTGACACTATTAGTGCTTTTTCTAGCGAACTGGATAACAAGCGTATCACCTTTTGGCTGCCTAATAGCAGTCAGCCGATTATCCTCAATCCCCAAGGCAATTCTGAGGCTTACAAGCAAGTTCTCGATTACCTAAAAAAAACCATCGATCGCAATTCTAGAGGCTGGTGGATTAAAATTCATTATGACCGCAAAGAATTTGCGATCGATATGAGTCGAATTAGCTCTTTTGCTTGCGAACAGAACGGTCGGCTAAGCTTTTGCCTGCCTGACAGCGCAACTAATATTATTATCCTGCGCCAAAGCAACCCGGAAACTTATCAAGAAATTCAGGAATACATTAAAAATACGACTGGACAATCTCTGCCGTAAAAAAGTCATTAGTCATTGAAGGATGAAGGGAGACTATGTTGAGTAACTCCTCACATTCATTTTATTTTTTTTGAGCTAAAGTTCTTAGGTTGCACCCTAATTTTAGATATAAAAAAAGCGCAGTAAAATGCGCTGATTTTTAAAATTTTAACTATTGAACAAGCTGCCAAGCTAATTTGGCCGCGCCTACCATGCCTGCTTGATTGCCCAATTCAGCAACCAATAACTGCAAATCTTCGCGAGAACTCGGCAGTACACGTTGCTGAATTTCGGATTGAACCTGCGGCAAGAAAAATTCTGCACCTGCACTAATTCCACCGCCGATAATAATAGCTTCCGGCGTCAAAATATAAATGAGACTTGCCAAACCGATACCCAGATAGCGCCCGTAATTTTGCCAAAATTCTAAAGCTTTGGCATCTCCCGACTTAGCTAAATTTGCTAATTCTATAGGTTCCAAACCCGTTTCGCGGCGAATTGCTTGCACGGAAACATATTGTTCTAAAGAACCGCGATTGCCGCTGTTGCACTCCGGGCCATCGGGATTTATAGTAATCAATCCTAGTTCTCCGGCCGCGCCTTGATGACCTACAAATAGTTTGTCGTCTAGGATAACTGCACCGCCGACTCCTGTACCTAAAGTGATTAAAATTAGGTCTTTAAAGTGCCTTCCTGCGCCCAACCAAGCTTCTCCCAATCCGGCACAGTTGGCATCATTTGCTAATATTGTCGGCAGTCCGGTTTTAGCTTCCACCCAGTCAGCTAGGGGGACGTTATGCCAGTTTTTGAGGTTAATTGCTACTCTGGCTATGCGGCCGGCGGCGTCTGCGGGGCCAGGAGTGCCGATGCCGATCGCACTTACAGCATTTTCGACTGGATTCAGTTGTAAAATAGCATCGGTCATCGCGACTAAAACTGCCTCTGGCGTTGCCGGTTGAGGAGTTGGAACAGTTAAGGATTGATAACAAATACCGTCTTCGCCGAATCTGCCGAGTTTAATTGCGGTTCCGCCTAAGTCAATGCCGATTACTTGTGTCATTCGATTGGGATTTTGGATGCAATAATTTAGGACTAATTTTAATAGTATAAACCTATTGTATGTGCCCCTAACACACCTTACAAATTAAGTTTGTAGTGAGGACTTCCGTCCTCAAACTTCTATTTTAGATGTATGATATTTGGTTCCGAAAACGACCATTAATTTTTAATAGTATCATGTCGCTCGCAATACCTAGTAAAAATTGTATATAAAAGCCAGTTAGCCTATTTAATTTCGCCTAACTTACGTTGCGCTACCTCTCGGTTGTGCAAAGCATCGTGATAGTCTGGTTTGAGAGCAATTGCCTGGTTATAAGATGCGATCGCCTCCTCAAATCTTCCTAAATTATACTGGTCATTCCCTCGATCGCACCACGCCTCAGCATCTACATTAACTTCCGATTCTGCCTCCGCAGCCTCAGCGCCTGTGCGGTTCACTTCCCCAGAAAAACCCAAACCATTCCCAACAAACACCGCCTCAATCACCCTCCCCTTTGTATCCTCCTCCTCAACCTCCGGCAGCGGAAACCGTGTCAATATCTCCCGCCCAATTTGCCTCGCCACCTCTGACAATTCCCCGCTGGCAATTCTACCTAACAATACCAGCCGCTGCGCCAATTCCTGAAACGATGCCACGGCATCCGTAGGGGCGGTGCCCCCGTGCCCGCCCTCGTCAAACAATCGAGTCCCAAACCGTCGCAACCAAGCCGCCAATTCACCATCTTTAAGGCGTTTTGCGATTAAGAATCCCGCTACATCCCCGCGACTCCAGCCGGCATTCACCCCTTCCAGGATTTCCATGAATTTC
The DNA here is from genome assembly GCF_036702455.1 of Microcoleus sp. D2_18a_D3. Lineage (NCBI taxonomy): Bacteria > Bacillati > Cyanobacteriota > Cyanophyceae > Oscillatoriales > Microcoleaceae > Microcoleus > Microcoleus sp. D2_18a_D3. The sequence continues at coordinate 21,999 of NZ_JAUBTK010000054.1, read as the reverse complement.
GACTCGTATTCCGCGTCAGTTAGGGTGGGGCGGATGGCGGTATTTCCCGGCGGGGTGGGTGGGGTTGGGGTTCCGAATATTCGCTGAAATAGGCGTTTGAAGAATTGCAGAATTTTGTTGAGCATTTGTGACGTTGGGAGGGTGGGGTATTTTCTATTTTATAGCAATTATCAAAAATAGATTACATATTGATTGCCGGCGATATCTGTATGGACACGGCGCCGTGCCGTGTCCGGGATTCGACCCACAGCAAACAATCATATAAAGTAGAATTAATCTACTTTAAAAGCGGATAATACAGTTCTCCTGTTGAGTTGATAAAACCGGCCCGATCGCCCGCTAAATCTCCCGTTCCCATAAATACGTCAACTCTCCCCGCGCCTTTGATTGCACCGCCAGTATCTTGATCCAAAACGTAGCGATTCACGGCGTTTTGTTCGAGTTGTCCCGCCGCATTCGGATAAGGGAGTTTTGTACTAATTAATGCTAGTGCGCCGGGGGGCATTAAAGCTTTATCGGTGGCGATCGACCTTTCGGCAGTTACGGGTACTCCAATGCTTCCTGTGGCTGGAACTCCATTACTATCCCGGAAGAATACAAAGCTTTGATTTTTCGGCAAATATTTGTTCATATCTGCGGGAAAGTTGGTGAAATATTCCCTCAGTTTCGGCAAATTTAACTCTTCTAAAGTAAACTTTCCGTCTTTAACTAATTCTCGCCCGACACCTGTATAACTGTGACTGGTTTTGCCTGCAAAACCGACTGTCATGACGCTACCATCTGTTAGCTGCAATCTCGCAGAACCTTGGACGTGCACGAGAAATGCTTGGAATCGATCGCGCAACCAAACTAATTCTAATCCCCGCAGCAATCCTTTGCTTCCCTGCAAAGCATCTGCGCCTTCTAATTGCAATCTTGTCGGGTGAGGTTTCGGCCAAGATGCCATGTTTGGCGGCATCCGGTACAGGGGATAACGGTATTCGGAATTAGGCGTGCGAGATGCTGCGTAAGTCGGCTCGAAATAACCCGTAAATGCGACTGTTCCTTTGCCATCTTTGCCCGTGGATTTGTAAAATACAAATTCGCGCTTGACAGATTCCTGAAGTTGTGCTGGGGTTGTGGAACTGACAACTAATTGGCGAAATCGATCGAGAGAACGCCTAACTCGATCGCGCGTAACTCCTGCTACTGGATAGCGGCTGTAAGCAGTGGCGGCGGCCGATGTATTGAGATAGCGGAGGCTGTGGTCGATCGACTTTAACAGCAATTCTTTATCGCCCGGTTTGCCATTTTCGCCCCAGATTTGAGCGTCAAAGGCGAGATCATCCGCCTCGCCAGCTTGCAATTGATTGATACTAATGGGTTGCAGCGACGGAACTGCAACTGCGGGCACTGAAAAAGCGATCGCCAAAACGCAACAGGCGATGGCTAATAGCTGATAGCGAAAAATCTTGCTCAATTTCCAATCTTCCCTACTGAATTGATTATTTTCCTTATTCATCGAATCGTTCGACGCTAGAAGTAAATATCGGTTCTACGCGAATTGCGAGAACGCTGGTAGGCCGAACTACCATGTATTCGCCTTGAATATTTTTGATCGGGACGTTAAGAAATTCTCTTGAATCTTGTTTCGGCACCAGTGTACTGCTGTACCACTTTTGAAAATCTTGCAGCGTTGCGAAACGCACTTCTTCGCGGTGGCCGCCTTCAAGCAGCAGGTGCACGGAATATTCGCTGGGAGTTCTAGGCATAGGAGATAGGAAGAGTTGTTGGAGTACAATCTAAAATCTAAAATCTAAAATTGATGTGGTTGCCATCAAGCAGCAGGTGCACGGAATATTCGCACTTGTGTTCTAGGCATATCTGTATTTTAGTTTTTTGATTTTAAGCTTTTGGAACGATTCCATATTTTACCTCTTCCTCGGCGCATTCCCTCATCTAGTAGGTTGGATTGAGGGAGAGGGAGAGGGGGGGAGGGGGAGAGGGGGAGAGTGGGAGAGTGGGAGAAGGGGAGGGTGGGAGAGACCAGAGAGTTGTTGCAGGAAAATCTCAATCTTAAATCTTAAATCTAAAATCGATTGAGTTGCAGGAGGAAAATCTCAATCTAAAATCTAAAATCTAAAATCTAAAATCGATTGACGGCGGCCCCCATCTGCGGCTACGCTGTGAAATTAAGGCTGCTTTGCTCAAAGAGGAAGCAGCCCACGTCGCTCAAAAATCTAGTTGCACTGCCCAAAGCTGCTACCAACAGCAATGGACAGCTAACCGCCAAACTGATAGCAGCAGTCTGGAGGCTAACGGAGTATGATAACACTCTCTGTAGCCGCCCTGCTCTGTGTTAACGTGCGGGGCGGCTGGGTTTTTGGGTTTTCCTAGAAAACCAAAAACCAGGAGACCATATTATGTCACAGGAATTCGTACCTGACGATAACTTTTCCGATCGTCCAAATGACGCCTCAGCAGTATCGGAACAGGAAGTCGTGCGGATAACGGTTGTCGGTTCCCGCGCAGCCGTGTTAGAAACCATCCACACCTTGTACCGACTGGGATTTGCCGCCGTCGGGGATTGGAGTCCGCCACAGCGAGGTGCAAAGCCGGGACAAGTTATAAGCGTACTCATTCGCCGATCGCGCAAAGCCTAAAAATAGGATGAAATACGGTAGGGACACGACACCCTGCCTTTCGTCCTGTCAACAAACACGTTAAACCCGCAGTCCGAGAGGGGTTGAAACCCCTTCCTCAAAACTCAAGTCCTTGCTATGAGGACTCAGAAGAAGACTTTTAAACTCATTAGTCCTCTTGAGAGGACTTTAGCTATTAGACAGGGAATTCATTCCCTGGCGGACTGACGGGCGGGTGGGAGGACTGGCGGACGATGGGCTTAAGTTGACACGCTTTGCACAAGGTATTGCCGTGTCCTCCATCGCCCCGGCTACATGGCTGGATCTGTGATTGTCACATCCTCCGAGGGCGATGGCGTCCCGCCCTCGCCCGTGCTACGGGAAATTTCATCATCCAACCCCGTTAATTTTATCCGTTCCCCACAGTCAGGACACGCCTTGGCCGAAGTCTCTACAATGATTAATCAGGCGGAATACAGGGATTGTGTATTTTAGAACACGATTTGACCGCAACACTTAAAATAGTCTTGATTTACCGATCGACTGCACCCTTTTCTCATCAATATTTCTGGTTAGCTGGGGGTGTCTGTGGGCCGGAGTTGCGAGGTTCTGCTTCCAAAATGCTGAGAATGGTGCACAATTTCAAATTAACAACAAAACTTGCACTATTTTGAGTAAGCTTTGGGGGGAACAGCTTAGAAAGCCTGTTTCTAAGACTGATGCAAAATATCAAATTAATCCTCCACCTTGTCCAATTACTAATTACGAACCTATGCCCCGTCGTCAAGACTTAAAAAAGATTCTTCTTATTGGTTCCGGCCCAATTGTTATCGGTCAAGCGTGCGAATTTGACTATTCAGGGACACAAGCTTGCAAAGCTTTGCGAGAAGAAGGTTTTGAAGTAGTGTTGGTGAATTCCAACCCGGCAACGATTATGACAGACCCGGAAACTGCCGATCGCATTTACATCGAACCTCTAACGCCGGCCATCCTCGAACAAATCATCGCTAAAGAAAGACCTCAAGCAGTTTTACCGACTATGGGCGGTCAAACGGCGCTAAATTTAGCAGTGGCAGTCGCTAAAAATGGCGTTTTAGAAAAATACAACGTCGAGTTGATTGGTGCTAAGTTGCCAGCAATTGAAATGGCAGAAGATCGGCTATTATTTAAGGAAGCGATGGCGCGAATTGGGGTCGCCGTTTGCCCTTCGGGAATTGCCAACACTCTCGACGAAGCCAAAGCAATTGGTCACCAAATCGGCAGTTATCCGTTAATTATTCGTCCTGCTTTTACGATGGGCGGCACGGGAGGCGGCATTTCTTACAATCAAGAAGAGTTTGAAGAAATGGCACAAGGCGGGATTGATGCCAGTCCAGTATCGCAAATTTTGATCGAACAATCTTTGATTGGTTGGAAAGAGTACGAACTCGAAGTAATGCGAGATTTGGCAGATAATGTGGTGATTATTTGTTCGATCGAGAATCTCGACCCGATGGGCGTCCACACCGGGGATTCTATCACCGTCGCCCCGGCGCAAACTCTCACAGACAAAGAATATCAGCGCCTGCGGGATGCTTCGGTGAAAATTATTCGCGAAATCGGAGTTGAAACTGGTGGTTCCAATATTCAATTTGCCGTCAATCCTGTCAACGGAGATTTCATCGTTATTGAAATGAATCCTCGGGTTTCCCGTTCCTCCGCGTTGGCCTCGAAAGCAACTGGTTTCCCTATTGCCAAAATGGCGGCCAAATTAGCGGTAGGTTACAGCCTAGACGAAATTTCCAACGATATTACCAAGAAAACTCCGGCGTCTTTTGAGCCGACAATTGACTACGTGGTGACGAAGATTCCCCGATTTGCCTTTGAAAAGTTCCCTGGTTCCGAACCGACTTTGACAACGCAAATGAAGTCTGTTGGGGAGGTAATGGCGATCGGGCGCAGCTTCAATGAATCCTTCCAAAAAGCCCTGCGGGGATTGGAAACAGGCCGCGCGGGTTTCGGGTGCGACAAACCGGAAAAGTTGCCGAGTTTGGAACAAATTCGCGCCGGATTGCGGACGCCAAATCCCGATCGCATTTTTACAGTTCGCCACGCGATGATGATGGGAATGTCGGTGGAAGATATCTTCGAGTTCACAGCAATCGACCCTTGGTTTTTGGATAAAATGCAGGAATTGCTGGAAACTGAGAAGTTCTTGAAACGAACGCGGTTGGAACAGTTGACAAAAGAGACAATGTTTGAAGTAAAGCAGTTGGGTTTTAGCGATCGCCAAATTGCTTACGCCACCAAAACATCGGAAGATCAAGTTCGCGCTTACCGCAAACAGTTAGGCGTAATTCCGATTTACAAAACAGTCGATACCTGTGCCGCTGAATTTGAAGCGTTTACACCGTATTATTATTCCACCTACGAAGCGGGAGCGGCAATTTGGGAATTGGGCGATGAAGAAAAGAAAGTTTCGCCTGTAGGCCACAGTCTCGCGCCGGAGTCGGAAGTTTTGCCTTCTACCAAACGAAAAGTGATGATTTTAGGTGGCGGCCCGAACCGGATCGGACAGGGAATTGAGTTTGATTACTGCTGCTGTCACGCTTCCTATTCCCTAGGAGAAGACGGCTTTGAGACTATTATGGTCAACTCGAACCCGGAGACGGTTTCGACGGATTATGATACGAGCGATCGCCTGTATTTTGAACCGCTAACCAAAGAAGATGTTCTCAACATCATCGAAGCAGAAAATCCAGAGGGAGTAATTATTCAGTTTGGCGGCCAAACGCCTCTGAAATTAGCGGTTCCTTTACAAAAATCTCTGGAAAATCACCCCGATGTACAAACAAAAATCTGGGGAACTTCGCCGGATTCCATTGATACTGCTGAAGACAGGGAGCGATTTGAAAAGATTCTGCGGGAATTGGATATTCAGCAAGCTGCTAACGGTTTGGCCCGGAGTTTTGAGGATGCTTTAATAGTAGCTCAACGGATTGGTTATCCGGTCGTGGTGCGACCTAGTTACGTGTTGGGCGGGCGAGCAATGGAAATTGTTTATTCCGATACGGAATTGGAACGTTACATGACCTATGCCGTCCTGGTAGAACCCGATCATCCGATTTTAATTGATAAGTTCTTGGAGAATGCGATCGAGGTGGATGTAGATGCGATCGCCGATCTTACTGGCAATGTGACGATCGGCGGTATTATGGAGCACATCGAGGAAGCGGGAATCCACTCCGGCGACTCTGCTTGTTCTATCCCTTACCAAACGCTTTCTGATGCAGCTTTGGCAACAATCCGCCGCTGGACTGTAGAATTAGCAAAATCGCTGAAAGTTATCGGGTTGATGAATATTCAATTTGCGGTTCAAGGGGAAGAAGTTTTCATTTTGGAAGCTAATCCGCGAGCTTCTCGAACAGTGCCTTTTGTGTCCAAGGCGATCGGAGTTCCCTTAGCAAAAATGGCCTCGCGAGTCATGTCTGGCAAAACTCTAGAAGCTTTGGGTTTTACTGAAGAGATTATACCCACTCATGTTTCGGTAAAAGAAGCTGTATTGCCCTTTGCTAAGTTTCCGGGCGCTGATACTTTGTTAGGGCCAGAAATGCGATCGACCGGCGAAGTCATGGGAATTGACACCGATTTTGGCAAAGCATTTGCCAAAGCTCAACTCGGCGCGGGACAAATGATGCCGCTGTTTGGAACTGTGCTGGTTTCGATGCGCGATCGGGACAAACTAGCAGTTGTACCCGTTGTCAAGGAATTCTTAGAATTGGGTTTCAGAGTAGTCGCAACCCACGGGACACGCAAAGTTTTGCAAGAGCAAGGTTTACAGGTAGATTTGGAATTGAAACTGCACGAAGGGCGGCCGAATTTGTTGGATTCGATCAAGAATGAGAAAATTCAACTAATTATCACCACACCTTCGGGCGAAGAATCCCGGGCCGACGGAATCTTTATCCGCCGCACAGCTTTGACTTACAAAATCCCGATTATTACCACAATAGCCGGTGCCAAAGCGACAGCAGCCGGAATTCGATCGCTCAAATCCCACCCGATGGAAGTAAAAGCAATTCAAGACTATTACCCGCAAACCTAGACTGAGAAACACCCTATGTTTAGGGTGTGCAGGGCGCACTATTAGTGTCAACTTAAGCTTTTAGTCCGCCAGTCCTCTCGCTCACCCGGCACTCCGCCAGGGAATGAATTCCCTGTCTTATAGCGAAAGTCCTCTCAAAGAGGACTGAAGAACTCATTAGTCCTCATAGCGAGGACTTTCGCTTTGAGGCTGTTGTTTCAAACCCTGCCGGATTGAGGGTTTAATGTTAAGTTGACACCAATGGTCGCGCACCTTACCCTAAACATAAGGTGCGCGTCACCAAAACCTAATCTGCATCGGAATCCAAAACTCCGCTAGACAGCATCAACCTCGGCCAAACTAACAAGAAAAAACCCATCCAGGCTAATAAAGGAATCGCGACTAAAACAGTTATCCAAACAGTTTTTAATAAAAACCAACTACCGCTAATTAGGCTAGTACCAGTTAAAAGAATCGACCAAGGCTGACACCACCAAGGTTTGTAACTCCAAGGACTAATAGCTTTTTGATTAGAAAGTTTTTTATCAGAAAGAGATTTCATATTGTCAGTAATTTTTTATGGATAATAGTCTGGCTAGCTGGATTAACCGAAGTTAAGCATTCATCACCTGTTCTGCTGTGAGCGTTAATTCGGGAAAAGTTCGCGACACAATTCGTTCACTGCCTTTAAACGCGCTTCTTTGATAGTTACCATCTGCATCCAAGAGGTGAACAAATACAGTTGGAACTTTGGGATTTCCCAGAAATTCCCTGCTGCCAATTGCTAAATAATCGACAATCCAATACTCAGGAATTCCGAGGCGCCGATATTCGTCCAATTTGTCTATATAATCGTCCTCCCAATTTGTCGATGTTACTTCCAGTGCCAATTGAATTGGTTCCCGCAATGCAGCATAAGCAGAACGGTTCGATCGCCACAAATCGCGATCGATTACGCTGACATCCGGTCTCCGCCCTTGTTCGATTCCGGCTTTAGTTACAGTTCTGATAACGGCGGTATTGTTGACTACATAATTCAAATTTAGTCGCCGGATTTCATCATTGAAGCCAAATAACATGAAATTAGAAACATCACCATAATTTCTTGTGGCATTCCTCTCTACAATTTCTCCATTTACCAGTTCATAGAGTCCATCTTCTGGACATTCTACAAGGAATTGGTCAAAGGTTAATTTTTGCGTGACTGTTGCAATCATAAGATTTCTCCTTATTTTGCAGTAATACTATTAGTCTATATTACCACAGGCAGGAATGAATTTGTTTTTTTGACGGCAGACATCCAATTCTCAAATCTAAAATATACAATCAAAAATCAAAAATCGATTCAGGTAAATGGTAAAATACGATCGCCAGCGGGCAGATTGAGTTAAATATGTCACCTAGTTGCTAGGGTAGAAAGTAACAAACCTAGAAATCGAGCCACTCCCAGGTCAACCCCGAACCATGAGACTAGACGAAGCCGTAGAATTTGCCGAAAACCCAGAGCCGCGCTGTCCCTGCGTCCTCCTGCTGGACACCTCCGGCTCCATGCAAGGCGCACCGATAGATGCCTTGAATGAGGGGCTGGAAATTTTTAGGAATGACCTAATTAAAGACGAACTAGCTAAAAAGCGAGTCGAAGTAGCGATTATTTCATTTGACAATCAGATCAAAGTCGTGCAAGACTTCGTTACCGCCGACCAGTTCGAGACGCCACTGCTGACAGCTCAAGGACAAACCCACATGGGTGCAGGCATTCAGCTAGCATTAGATACCATTGCCGCTCGCAAATCCGAATACCGCAACAACGGCATTACCTATTACCGCCCGTGGGTATTTATGATTACCGACGGCGAACCTCAAGGTGAATCCGACGATGTTGTGGAAATAGCAGCACAGCGGATTAAAGAGGAAGAAACTAACAAGCGCGTGGCATTTTTTGCTGTCGGAGTGGAAGGTGCTAATATCACCCGTCTGGCGCAAATTGTCGAGCGCACGCCTGTAAAATTGAGAGGATTAGACTTTAGAGAGATGTTCATCTGGCTGTCGGCTAGTATGCAGAGAGTTTCTCACTCAAAAATTGATGAACAAGTAGCACTGCCGCCACCCGGATGGGGAACTGTTTAGTTATTAGTCATTGGTCATTAGTCATTAGTTATTGGTCATTAGTCATTAGTCATTGGTCATTAGTAAGAGTGCCGTAGGGACACGGCACTGCCGTGTCCCTACAAGGGCTAGTACCTACGAACCCAGAAAAGTGCTGTAATTAGGGATAAATAAACCCGTCCAGACTTTGCATAGTTGTGAATTTACGAAGTTTTGAGTTAAAGAGTTATTAATGCAGAATTCATCCTTTAATTGGCAAGTTGTAGCGGCATCGGTGATAGGTACGAGCCACGAAAAAAGATCGCAGCCTTGTCAAGATGCCCACTGCTGGCGTCTCTTGCCAAACGGTGTTTTAGCAGCAGCGGTTGCCGACGGTGCGGGTTCGGCAGCACTCGCAGAAGTTGGGGCAAAAATTGCTGTGGAAGCGGTTGTCGAAACGATTTCCCAGCAACAGGAAAGGCTGCCTGAAACTGACGACGAATGGCAGGTATTCTTGACGGCATCACTGCAAGTTGCGCGGGCGCAGGTGGAAGCAGAAGCGGCAGTGCGGGAAGTGGCTGCGAGAGATTTAGCCTGCACTTTGATTGCGGTTGTTGCTACACCAGAATTAATCGCAGTTGCTCAAATCGGCGACGGTGCGGCGGTAGCAGGTGATAGTGCAGGAAATGCGATCGCCCTGACAGTACCCCCCTGCGGCGAATACATCAACGAAACTATCTTTTTGATTTCGCCGAATGCGATCGAAACAGCCCAATTTCAGGTACTGCGGGAAAAACTGCCGCACTTAGCCGTTTTTTCCGACGGCTTGCAAATGCTAGCTCTCAAAATCCCAGAAGGCACGCCGCACAAGCCGTTTTTTGCGCCTTTGTTTCGGTTTTCTGGCGAGTGGAAAGAAGAGGAAGATGCGAAACAGCAATTAGAGTCATTTTTGCGATCGCCCCGCGTTTCCGAACGCACCGATGATGACTTAACATTATTGTTAGCAACTTTTTCGACCAATGTCTAGTCTGTTCAACTTGAGATATTGCACCATTCTCAAGAACAGGCAAGATGCCTGTTCCACAAAAGATAAATTTTCTTGTGGAACAGGCATCTTGCCTGTTCAGAAAAGGCTTATTGAGAATGGTGCAAGATGTGATCTCAACTCCACTTACAAAAAGCGGATAAAAAATTATGACAGGTTCACGAATTAGTGCCAGAAGCTTGTTGCGAGAAACATTTGCTACTACGAAACCTATATACGCTCCCCTGTTGACAATCAATTTTCCCAATTTTATATTGGTCGCGCTCAATAGTTTGGGCAATCTCGGTTCAGCAGGTGTTCTTTTCTTTATCTACTCGTTCGTGGCAGTTCCTTTATTTTCGGGAGCCATGATTTTCTACACTTACCGAAGTTTGACTCGAAATCAAGTAACTGTGGGTCAGGCTTTCAATCAAGCAAGCAGAAGATTGCTGCACCTTATTTTGGCTTATATTTTGTTTGTGGGGGTGGTGTTTGCAGGCTTCATTGCACTAATAATTCCCGGTCTTTATGTATCATATCGCTTAACATTTTCATTGTACGCTACCGTCATTGATAACTCTTCGGCGGTGGACAGTCTTAGCAGCAGTTGGAAATTAAGTAAAGGGCGCTGGTGGTTGCTATTTCGAGCGATTTCTCTGATGGTTTTGCTTGTTTTTGTGCCAATAATATTGATTTCCCTATTAATCGATCCGACGGCCAAATCCGTAGGATATCAGCTTACAAGTAATCTACTCGGATTTTTAGCCGGGCCGTTGATGAATGTTTATTTGGTTTTATTGTACCTGCGCCTGCGGGAATCGGCAGCAACTATTCAATAGACATCTCCGAAAAATCAAGTCAAGGGCTGTCAGGATACCTACCCCACAAAAATTGTTAGCGCTGTCTCGCGAGCGGTGAAAATTTGGTGCGGTTCTATAATAAAATCGAGGTGTCAACAATTCTGCTTTAGTTTGTACAGTAGGTCGTCATTTGCAAGCACAAGAGATTAAGGATCAGCTCAACTCCCTAATTAGCGACGCAGATCTAATAGATCCGAGTTTAGCGAGAAGATTGGATGAAATCAATCGCTGGGTGAAAGATATTAAACCCGGTTCGCTAACGGCTAAAAAATTTGTGATGGCTTTTTTGCTGCAGCTTATCCGAGATTCTCAGGTTTGGCTGGCAGTTCAATCTCTACCTTCGGAAAGAGAACAGCAAGCCGCGTTTGAGTTAATGACGCCGGGAGAAAGGTATTGGTACAGCTATCTATTTCCTAAATGGCTGAGCGAAAACGATCGCAAATTTTACATCTGGAAACAAAAACTCAAGGCCGGCCAATTCGATCCGGGAGATGATCTCGTGATTCGTGCGATCGCCGCCCGAATTGTCGATCGGCAAGGCACTGTTTTGTATCGATATGTTGCAGACCTTTCTATGGCAACCGATTCCATCGTTAGCAACCGCCAACAGCAGCCCCTCTGCATTCAAGTCACTACTCTTTCGGATGAGTTTTCTGAACTAAAATATCAAAATTGGCAACAAACTCTTCAAGCTTGGGGGATTGACAGAGGATTATTCTTAAGTTATGATAAAAATGATGCAAATTTCTTGAACCAGTTAGTTAACATTGCATTATATAATAGTGATAATTTGCCCGCAGGTCGTTACCTCAAGTTCCCGTAAATCAAGCAGATATGCTGCTGAGAATAGTTCGACAGCTCCAAACTCCGTGAAAAAAAAAATTTGACTAACTCACATATTGCACAATTCTCGACAATGGCAAAAGCCTAGTCCCCAGACAGCTTCCCGCAAAAGGGAAGGCGGAGCAAGATTCTTCCTCCCCTTTTCTGGTTTCGGGAGGGGTCTGCCAGACGGCGACAACAGGTGCTTGATACCAAGGCTAAGCAGGGAAGATTTACCGCAGCAATCAATCTTGTTAAATAACTAGCAACTCGGCCTAAATTGAATTGAGATTTGATTTAATCGCCGTGGAATTGTGGGAAAAAAAATCAAATTACATCAAAATCAAATACTATGACTGTACAAGGTACGAGCATCGTTGAAAATAACTTGCAAAAAGTCTGGGAAGAACTGGAAGCAGCCCGAAAAATGCAGGATGACTGGATGAATTACGGGGTAGATTTTGTGGATTTGTATGTGGAAGATGCTGGCGGTGATTGGTTGGAAAAGTGGGGAAAATGTGAAGAAGAATTAGAGCTAATAAAAAATAAAAAGGTAGATATTGAAGCAGTCAAAGCAGCGATCGACCTTTCCAGCTTTCAGCAGACAAAACTGCTGGAAATTGCCTTGAATTGCCGTTACTCTACCAGCTATTACCCCGATCGCCCCCAGGAGTCTCCCGCTTGGCAAGAGGTTAAGTACAAACGGCTGTCACTCTTAGGCGCAGCGATTTTCGGTGCTGTTGTTACCGATTACCTCTACCGCGAATATCCAGAACTCGATCCCGATGCTATCTCAACCTTAAAAGCTCGTTTAGCAGATCCGAAAAAACTTGCGGATTTTGCACAAAATCTGAAATTAAACGAACTCGGTTGGCGCGTCTGGAATGGAAAAGACGCAGACAAAAGCGAGCACACTAGGAATTTTTTGGAGGCTTTTGAAGCTTTGTTTGGCGCGATTTACTTGGAGTTTAATCGCGATTTTTTCCGTGGGGGAAACTGGCTGATTCAGCACTTGATTGAACCAAACGTTAGCCAGCATGAGGATCTAACTCAGCCGCGACAAATTGGGCCAGAAAACGAGGTGAAACGGCGGGAAATCCTCGGTGCGGATATTCTAGATGCGATCGCGATCGACTATTTGTACAACCGCTTTCCCGAACGCAACGCCAGCCAGCTAACTCGCTGGAAAAATATGTTAGTGGCCAAAGAGATTTTCCCCAAAGACTTTAAGGCAAAACTAGGCAGTCAGTACCTGGAATTGAGAAGCAATTTCTCGCGTACCCGCGACTGGTTGGTGGATAACTTTATCCAAACCGCAGTTGACGAACTGGAAGAGGAAACAGGCGATCGACTAAAATAAAATCAACTTGTCAAAAAAATTGGGGAAACAGCAATGGTTACACAACTGCAATCTCCCGAAAAATCAAATATCATCTACCCGGACGATAACGGCGAACCGATGTCAAACAATACGGATCAGTTTCGATTAATTGTTTGGATTAAAGAAAACTTAGAATTGCTGTTTGCCGATGATCCAAATGTTTTTGTAGCAGGTGACTTGCTTTGGTATCCGGTGGAAGGCAATAACAAACTGTCTCAAGCACCAGATGTAATGGCAGTTTTTGGCATCCCCAAAGGATATCGAGGTTCCTATCAACAGTGGTATGAAAATGATATTGCGCCACAAGTCGCATTTGAAATTTGGTCGCGGGGAAATCGTCTGACTCCGATGATGCAAAAATTTCAATTTTACGAACGCTATGGTGTGGAAGAATACTATTTGTACGATCCAGAAAAATTGGAACTGATAGGATGGTTGCGGGCTGAGGGAAAATTAGAACAGATCGAACAAATTGATGGTTGGGTAAGTCCGAGACTGGGAGTGCGGTTTCAATTATCAGAAACAGGACTCGAAATGTTCGGGCCCTCTGGAGAACCGTTTATGAGTTTTGTGGAACTCGATCGACTGCGACAGCAAGCCGAGGCGCGGGCCGAACAGGCAGAAATGCTGCTGGAACAAGAACGATCGCGATCGCAAGCTTTGGAATCAAGACTCCGAGAAATGGGCATCGATCCCAATCAATTGTAAGCACAACTGCAAAATTGAACTATTGTGGAACAGGCCCTCGTAGCCTGTTGTTGAGTTTTCCAGGGCGGGCTCTCCTGCCCAACCCACAATAAAATAGAATTATCGTGGAACAGGCCCTCGTAGCCTGTTGCTGAATTTTCAAGGGCGGGCTCTCCTGCCCAACCCCTACTCCCCACAATAAAATAGAATTACGGATTTATCAGTGGGGTAGCTTTCTTTAATCTAAAATCCAAACTCTAAAATCTAAAATCGATTGATGCCCCCATACCCTAAGCGAATTCTATGCAGTTGCAGCGCCAATTTAGCGGACAACTGATTGCGATCGACACCAAAAGCGCGATCGCCAGTGGGGGTGAAGGTCGCATCTACCCGATCGCCCAAGACTCGTCCCTTGTAGCAAAAATCTACCACAAACCGACAGACGAAGACGGCGACAAACTCACAGTCATGTTCAGTATGCCGCCGGATGCGCCGATCGCGGAACCGGGGCACGCTTCTATTGCTTGGCCGCTCGATTTGCTGCATACTGTCGGCGGGCGAGAAAAAATTGTCGGTTTTGTGATGCCGCGCGTCAACAAAGTGATGCCGGTACACACTTTCTACACTCCCAAAACCAGGCGCGAACAAAAACCGCTATTTAGCTATCTTTACCTCCACCGTACCGCCCGAAATCTCGCCTCGGCTGTAAATGCCCTCCACGTCAGGGGTTACGTCATCGGCGACGTAAACGAGTCGAACATTCTCGTCACGGATACGGCGTTGGTAACGCTGGTAGACACGGATTCGTTTCAAGTGCGCGATCCTTATACGGGTTACGTTTATCGGTGTCCCGTGGGGAAACCCGAGTTTACGCCGCCGGAGTTGCAGGGGCAGACTTTCCGCGATATCGATCGATCTCCAGAGCACGATTTGTTCGGTTTAGCGGTATTAATTTTTCAATTGCTGATGGAAGGTACGCACCCGTTTTCGGGAGTTTATCTCGGTAGCGATGAACCGCCCCCTTTGGAAGCGAGAATTCGATCGGGCCATTTCCCTACAGGTACGAAACGGATTCCCTACCGCCCGATGCCGGCTGCGCCTCCTTTTGAGATGCTGCATCCGCGACTGCGGCAGATGTTTATCCGCTGTTTTGAGGAAGGGCACGCCAATCCTTCGGCGCGCCCGGATGCGAAAACTTGGGTGAATGCGATTCGGGAAGCCGAAGACGCTTTAGTTACTTGCAGCAAAAACAGTCAGCATAAATACGGAAATCATCTCAGTCGGTGCCCTTGGTGCGATCGGGCAAAACTCCTCAAAGGCCGCGATCCGTTTCCTTCGCGGCAAGCAGTCAGCAACGGATTGCACTTGCAGCCTGCGAAAATCAAGCGTAAAAAGCCCCAACCACCCCCTGTCGTACCCCAGCCCGCAGTGCGCCGGCAACAGCCCGCCACGGGGCTGTCGCGCCCAATCGGCCAGTACGCAGTGCCGTTGCTACCGATGCCGATGTCTTCTCGGAGTCGGACTCCTGCGCCTCAGCTTCCAGTGGGCAAGTTTGAGCGCATTGTTCAGGATGCTGCTTGGGGAGGTGTTTGGGGTAGTTTGTGTTTGGCGGCGATCGGGGGGATTTATTCGGTAATAGCTGAGGGCGGCGGCGCTATTTTGGGGGCGATTTTTGTTGGTACGATTTGGGGCTGTTTTTTTGGGATGATGTGGGGCGTTTTTACTTTGCCGCCGAATCAGATTTGGCGGAAGTGGGGCGGAGTTTTGGTGGGGGCGTGTTGGGGGGCTTTTTTGTTGGCGGCGATCGGGGGTGCGGTGTTTGGGGCGATCAATAGCACTCCGGGAATCGGGGTGAGCATTTTGGCTGGGGCGGGGGTTGGTGCTGTCTGGGGCTGTGTTTGGGCGAGTTTTCGGCCTCCTCTGGCGCTGCCGGCGGGGAGGGTGTGGGGCCGGCGGGGAGGGTATTTGGGGGCGGTCTGGGGCTCGTTTGTGGGGACTCTGGCTGGTGTTTTTTTGGGGGCTGGGTTGGTGGTTTGGCAGCAATACGGTGTCCAGATGCGGCCGGTGAATGAGTTTGGGGGTTTGCTGCTGGGTGTGGCGATCGTGGCGGCTGGTGTGGGTTCTGTTGGGGGTGTGGTTTCTGGGGGTTTGTTGGGTTTTTGCGGGTTTGCGCCGAAGTTGCCGATTTCGTTTCAGCCTTCGGGGGTGAGGGGTGGGACTTTGGGGGCGATTTGGGGCAGTTTTTTGGGGACTTTTGCGGGTGCGGTGTTGGGTGCGGGGGTGTCTGCGATGTTTCCGGCTGTCAGCGCTGGGGTGCCGGTGGAGTTGGGGCCTGTGGCGGGGGCGATCGTGGGGGCTGGTTTGGGGGCAATTTGGGGCGTGGTTTCGGGTACTGTTTGGGGGGCTTTGGGCAAGTGGTGATCGGTTGATGTGTTTTTGGGTGGAAAATGCGTCTATGCGTAGGTGTAAAAATCGAGGTGTTAAATTTGGGGGCTATAATGTATATGCTCTAAGGGTTAGAGGCAGTTCAAGCTTAAAAATGGTAGACGCAATCGCTGAAATCAATGCAGGATAATGGTTTGAGGGCTGTATGAAAATTGGGGTATTGACAAGTCGAAGGCTGAAATGGTACTTTTGTTTTATGCAGACGCAAATGAACGTTGAAAACCAAATACAGCAAGGCTTCTGGAACGGGCGGCCGCAATTAACCAAACTCCCTATCAGGGATTGAAACAGAGCCAGTTAAGGGAAGGGCAGCCCCACCCAAGCCGCAATTAACCAAACTCCCTATCAGGGATTGAAACGATCACTCGATCGTGCTTGAAGACCTTCAGTGCAAAGTCGGCCGCAATTAACCAAACTCCCTATCAGGGATTGAAACATCTATTTTTGAAGGTGTGTCAGCATTTGTTAGTGCCGCCGCAATTAACCAAACTCCCTATCAGGGATTGAAACCTATCTATTTGAACTCTTGAACCATTGAGCGGAGGATGCCGCAATTAACCAAACTCCCTATCAGGGATTGAAACTTTGCGATAGCCAAAGACTGGGAAAATTTTTCCAACTGCCGCAATTAACCAAACTCCCTATCAGGGATTGAAACAAGCCCTTTCTGTTCCGGTATGTTATCATACTTCCGCCGCAATTAACCAAACTCCCTATCAGGGATTGAAACCCCAATCTGCCTGCATCTATTTATACCTCTGCAGCCGCAATTAACCAAACTCCCTATCAGGGATTGAAACGCTATCCGCAGCGATTCCTCGCCTGTTCATCACCGCCGCAATTAACCAAACTCCCTATCAGGGATTGAAACCTAATATTTTCATCACATCTCCCGACATCTTGCCGCAATTAACCAAACTCCCTATCAGGGATTGAAACTTAATGCACATAGTTTTTGTGATGGTGTGAGTAGCGCCGCAATTAACCAAACTCCCTATCAGGGATTGAAACTAGACAACCACTAGACAAGGTAGCAACAGATGACGCCGCAATTAACCAAACTCCCTATCAGGGATTGAAACAGGCAAGACGCTGACGGCAATAATCCCTAAAGCCGCAATTAACCAAACTCCCTATCAGGGATTGAAACGGAAACCCTACGGCCTTCCAAGCAAGCAGCACATATCGCCGCAATTAACCAAACTCCCTATCAGGGATTGAAACGAGTTTTGAGAAAATTAAGACACTGTGTAAGCTGCCGCAATTAACCAAACTCCCTATCAGGGATTGAAACCCTTTAATGTGCCCTTCAGACTCTTGAATTAATGCGGCCGCAATTAACCAAACTCCCTATCAGGGATTGAAACCGAACTTTGCCGCCGTCCTTGTAAGACAGCCGATAATATGCCGCAATTAACCAAACTCCCTATCAGGGATTGAAACTTCTGCTGCTTTTTTGGGTGAGATTTTGATGCCGCCGCAATTAACCAAACTCCCTATCAGGGATTGAAACAGGTGAGAAAAAAGCTTGACAGATAAAAGTAAGTGGCCGCAATTAACCAAACTCCCTATCAGGGATTGAAACTGGATCTACTTGCGGGATAGGCTCCATCAACCACAGCCGCAATTAACCAAACTCCCTATCAGGGATTGAAACTCTACTATTTGCCATCAATGAACTAATTGCCACTGGGGGGCCGCAATTAACCAAACTCCCTATCAGGGATTGAAACCGAAATTTCGGACACTTTTTGGTTTCGGGTATTGGGCCGCAATTAACCAAACTCCCTATCAGGGATTGAAACGCTCAAAACTTTCCGTACCAACATTTTTGAAGCTGCCGCAATTAACCAAACTCCCTATCAGGGATTGAAACTCAGAATCCGCCATATTCGGTGCTTTCCAGCCTTTAGCGCCGCAATTAACCAAACTCCCTATCAGGGATTGAAACAAAGTTGGATTTATGGATTACGGGGGAATATTTAAGCCGCAATTAACCAAACTCCCTATCAGGGATTGAAACGAAAATGACCTTATCCCTTTTAATTATGACGGGCCGCAATTAACCAAACTCCCTATCAGGGATTGAAACTGCGGGAGGATTTACCTCCAATTATAAAAAGTGCCGCAATTAACCAAACTCCCTATCAGGGATTGAAACTTTTCTTTCCCAGTTTCTTGCTAGAATCCAACAAAAGCCGCAATTAACCAAACTCCCTATCAGGGATTGAAACCAAACCAGCTCCACTGCAAAGGGCATGGTGAAGCCGCCGCAATTAACCAAACTCCCTATCAGGGATTGAAACTCAGGTCGGAGAGTTCCTCCTCAAGCTCATCCAGCCGCAATTAACCAAACTCCCTATCAGGGATTGAAACCCAGCTCTATCCTAGCTGTAGCCATTTCCTCGCACAGCCGCAATTAACCAAACTCCCTATCAGGGATTGAAACTTGGGACTGGGTGAGAGACAATAATATCCCCGTGCCGCAATTAACCAAACTCCCTATCAGGGATTGAAACTTTTTAAATGGGACGGTTGACACCAGGACTGGAAGCCGCAATTAACCAAACTCCCTATCAGGGATTGAAACCTTCAGTGAGCCTTTTTGCTAAAGCTTCTGCCTGCTGCAAAGCCGCAATTAACCAAACTCCCTATCAGGGATTGAAACAAGTCCTCAAAAAGTATCCAGATGCGTCTACTATACCGCCGCAATTAACCAAACTCCCTATCAGGGATTGAAACATGTGGTGCATCTGGTATACCACTTGTACCATCTGGCCGCAATTAACCAAACTCCCTATCAGGGATTGAAACATCTACCTTGGGCAACTCTACAGAATTACCCGCGCCGCAATTAACCAAACTCCCTATCAGGGATTGAAACTCAGGTTCAAGAGGCTTCTGGGGTAACAAAGCCTGCCGCAATTAACCAAACTCCCTATCAGGGATTGAAACGCTACATAAGAGCTTCCTGAGTATACCTAAAATCTTCTCAGGCCGCAATTAACCAAACTCCCTATCAGGGATTGAAACGGGAAATATAAGCAGATGTCGAGATTTCATCAATTAGCCGCAATTAACCAAACTCCCTATCAGGGATTGAAACTGCAAAATCTACATATGTGCTGGATAGTTACAAGCCGCAATTAACCAAACTCCCTATCAGGGATTGAAACACGGCGAAACTACTAGCAAGGGATGACAAGTGCTGGCCGCAATTAACCAAACTCCCTATCAGGGATTGAAACCCCTGGGCTGGCGATTTCGGAGTTATTTTCTAGCAAGCCGCAATTAACCAAACTCCCTATCAGGGATTGAAACGAAAAAATGCACCGCTGCTGATTTATGCCATTAAAGCCGCAATTAACCAAACTCCCTATCAGGGATTGAAACCTTCCTGGCCCCATGCCTCCAGCATTTTCCCCGAAGGCCGCAATTAACCAAACTCCCTATCAGGGATTGAAACCTGCAAATCTTCGCGGCCCGACCGAGCTAAAATCCCAGCCGCAATTAACCAAACTCCCTATCAGGGATTGAAACCATCCTGCTGCCAGGGCTTGCAGAAGCTGGGCAAAGGCTTAGCCGCAATTAACCAAACTCCCTATCAGGGATTGAAACAGGGCATCAAAGTGTATTGCCGCCGAGCATTCATCCAGCCGCAATTAACCAAACTCCCTATCAGGGATTGAAACGCAGTGAGAGAGGATATTGAACCCGACGAAGGTAGCCGCAATTAACCAAACTCCCTATCAGGGATTGAAACAAAAAATTACAGGTTATCCCCCCGCCACAAATGGGCCGCAATTAACCAAACTCCCTATCAGGGATTGAAACGGTGGCAGTGTAGCTGGTTTTGTGACAGGCGGGAGCCGCAATTAACCAAACTCCCTATCAGGGATTGAAACACACCGGGATATTATCTACCCATACTTTGACAAAGCCGCAATTAACCAAACTCCCTATCAGGGATTGAAACGGGCGGCTATACTCAGAAAATACACTTTACCTGCTGAGCCGCAATTAACCAAACTCCCTATCAGGGATTGAAACATTGCAAACTTGCCGGGGGCTTCTTTGGTCACAGCCGGCCGCAATTAACCAAACTCCCTATCAGGGATTGAAACTTTCCATAATCCCTTTGTCTCTCCACACCTAATGGCCGCAATTAACCAAACTCCCTATCAGGGATTGAAACATGTACTTTTTATTGACTGAGGAGTAGTGATTCTCGAGCCGCAATTAACCAAACTCCCTATCAGGGATTGAAACCATTCCAAAACTTGAAACTGCCATTGGTCGGATGAAGCCGCAATTAACCAAACTCCCTATCAGGGATTGAAACACATCCATGCTTGGCCCCTGCGGTTTGTGCCAGGGCCGCAATTAACCAAACTCCCTATCAGGGATTGAAACCACGGAATTATCACCAATAACTTCTGAGTCTGTTTCTGCCACAATTAACCAAACTCCCTATCAGGGATTGAAACCTACTTACGATCGCTCTGGGCAACGTACCGATCGCATCGCCGCAATTAACCAAACTCCCTATCAGGGATTGAAACTAATTCCAAGCTATCTTGACTATTTCTTCCACAAGCCGCAATTAACCAAACTCCCTATCAGGGATTGAAACAGCCTTTTCGACTGAAGGCATTCAACCCGGTAAAGCCGCAATTAACCAAACTCCCTATCAGGGATTGAAACTTGGTTGCAAGCGCAATCGCAAACCCGAATAGTGTACTGCCGCAATTAACCAAACTCCCTATCAGGGATTGAAACTTTTTAATCTATGCCTCGTCACCCTTTGCTTAGGTGCGCCGCAATTAACCAAACTCCCTATCAGGGATTGAAACTTTCCGGGCGGATTCGGGTGAGATGTGCTCCGAGCTTGCCGCAATTAACCAAACTCCCTATCAGGGATTGAAACTCGGCCCGCATGTAGACAAATCCCCCGTTGCCGCTAGATGCGCCGCAATTAACCAAACTCCCTATCAGGGATTGAAACATGAGTATTTATACTCACTCTGGGTAATTTTGGCGCAGCCGCAATTAACCAAACTCCCTATCAGGGATTGAAACTTGTTTCAGAGGCGGTAAACCCGGCGTTGATAATGCCGAGCCGCAATTAACCAAACTCCCTATCAGGGATTGAAACAGGACGCGCCGGGGTGACGACAATTCGCGGTAGTGTCGGGGGCCGCAATTAACCAAACTCCCTATCAGGGATTGAAACCTTCCTTCTTTATTCAGCCAATTACTTCCAATTTACTTAAGCCGCAATTAACCAAACTCCCTATCAGGGATTGAAACGTATTGACTCATCGCAAAGGCAAAACCACCAGCGCCGCAATTAACCAAACTCCCTATCAGGGATTGAAACGCTCAAATTCCTCCACCCCGACATTTTCGATCGCATGCCGCAATTAACCAAACTCCCTATCAGGGATTGAAACTTGCACGTTTAGAATTCTCTGAGCTAGTGACCTTTGCCGCAATTAACCAAACTCCCTATCAGGGATTGAAACCCAAGGTAGAAACCTCTTAGGGCTGCACCTGTGAGCCGCAATTAACCAAACTCCCTATCAGGGATTGAAACCGTGAGATTAGGTGCGCTACCTGGAAATTGAAGTGGGCCGCAATTAACCAAACTCCCTATCAGGGATTGAAACAACAACGATACACAATATTTTGGAAATGGCAGCGCCGCAATTAACCAAACTCCCTATCAGGGATTGAAACATCACCTATCACGCCGGTGAGGATTTTTTGATATTTGAGCCGCAATTAACCAAACTCCCTATCAGGGATTGAAACATCGACGAAACCCGAAGAAACCAGATTTTAGAAATGCCGCAATTAACCAAACTCCCTATCAGGGATTGAAACCAATTACCGTTCCTGCCAGGGTAAGCTCATCTAATTTGGTATAAATTTTACTTGACAAAACAAACAAAATACACAGGAGAACCCGCTCGTCATTAACGGTTCTATAATGCCTCAAAAGCTAAGTC